>DATLIF010000064.1:0-5087 GCA_035539575.1 Fimbriiglobus sp.
AAGGTGGGGGTCGAAGCGACGTTCAAGCAGGTCGACACCTGCGCGGCCGAGTTCCCCGCTTACACGCCGTACTACTACTCGACATACGAGACGGAGGATGAGACCCCGGCGCGGCGGAAGTTCATGCCGGACGGCCACGGCCTGATGCTGGCAGACGGCACGCTCGATCCCGAGACAAAGGACATCAGGCGGTCCGCGATCAATGTCTCTGGATCATCCGGCGCACAGCGGCGCGTGATGATTCTCGGCGGCGGGCCCAACCGCATCGGCCAAGGGATCGAGTTCGATTACTGCTGCTGTCAGGCGTCATTCGCTCTGGCCGAACTCGGCATCGAAAGCATCATGGTCAACTCGAATCCGGAAACGGTTTCGACTGACTATGACACGTCCGACGTCCTGTTCTTCGAGCCGCTGACCCTTGAAGACGTTTTAAACATCTGTGACCGGATGCAGCCGGACGGCGTGATCGTGCAGTTCGGCGGTCAGACCCCGCTGAACCTGGCCCGGGCGCTGGAGAACAACGGGGTCAACGTGATCGGTACGAGCGTCGAGAGCATCGACGTGGCCGAGGACCGCGAGCGGTTCGCCGCTCTTGTCGAGGAGCTGAGGCTGAAGCAGCCCGCCAACGGCATCGCCTACGACCTGTCCGGGTCGCTGGCGGTGGCGCGGAAGATCGGCTACCCGATGCTGGTCCGGCCGAGCTTCGTACTCGGCGGCCGGGCCATGGAAATTGTCTACGACGAGTCAGCCCTGACCCGGTACATGACCCGGGCGATGGAAGCGTCCCCCGGCAAGCCGGTACTCATCGACAAGTTCCTGGAGCGTGCCACCGAGGTGGACGTGGACTGCCTGTCCGACGGCACCCGGACCGCGATCGGCGGCGTGATGCAGCACATCGAGGAGGCGGGCATCCACTCCGGCGACTCGGCTTGCGTCATCCCGCCGCACAGCCTGCCGCACGAGGTGATCGAGGAGATCAAGTCCCAGGCGCGGAAACTGGCTACCGCGCTGAACGTCAAGGGACTAATGAACATCCAGTTTGCCGTCACCGGCCTCCGGCCTGACGGGACAGCGGCGAACATGCCCGAGGTCTACATCCTGGAGGCCAACCCGCGGGCGAGCCGGACCATCCCGTTCGTCTCGAAGGCGACCGGGGTGCCGCTCGCCCGGCTGGCGGCGCTGGTCATGGCCGGGGCGACGCTCGACGACCTGGGCGTCGCCGACGAGGTGGTGCCGAAGCACTTCTCCATTAAGGAGAGCGTCTTCCCGTTCAGCAAGTTCCCCGGCGTGGACATCATCCTCGGGCCGGAGATGAAGTCCACCGGCGAGGTGATGGGGATCGACACCTCGCTGCCGATGGCGTTCGTCAAGGCGCAGCTGGCCGCGTCGTCCCCGCTGCCGGCGACGGGTACGATCTTCGTCTCGGTGGCCGGGTCCGACAAGGCACTGGTAGCCCCGGTCGCGAAGCAGTTCGCGGACATGGGCTATAAGTTGATCGCAACCGGCGGAACGGCCCGGCACCTGCGCGAGCAGGGCGTCCCGGTGGACGTGATCCCGAAGATCCAGGAGGGCCGACCGAACCTGCTGGACAAGATGAAGAACAACGAGGTCGCCCTGATCATCAACACGCCGGGCGGCCGCGGCAGCCAGACCGACGAGGGGAAGATCCGCGCGGCCGCAGTGTCACACCGGGTGACGTGCATCACGACCGTGTCAGCGGCCTATGCGGCGGTGGAGGCGTGCCGGGCGTTGCGGGAGCAAGAATTGACCGTCACGGCGCTACAGGACTGGTTCCCGAAGAAATGACGGCGAACCCCCGAACGTCAGTGAGGGGGTGGAGTGCGTAAAGTGGCACTCCACCCCCTCACTGACGTTCGGGTTCGCCGTCATGCCGCCATCGCCTTTCGCACTGGCGGGGCGACCGGCAGCGTGTCGATCAGCCCGCGCACGTGCTTACAGACGTGCGCCGGGTCGTCCTCACCCCGATACACCGCGTCAGCACACGAGCAGTGCCACAGTAGTTCACCGCCGTTCACCCGCTCCAGCGAAATCTGGTACGGCAGCCGCCCACCGCTGACGTCCCAGGTCATCACGCATCCGGTCTCGTCCGGTGTCGGGTTCCGGTAGATCGCCCGATACTGATACATAGCCAGCGACCGTCGCCGGTCCGGTCCGGGAAGGGTCAGGATCAGTAACCCATGACAGGGTTGTGGTTGAGTTAGTTTCATGTCGTCACCTCACTGTCGAACCGTTCCAACCGTCACCTTTGGCAATAGTTTACCATCAAGAGGTTAGAGGCCGGCAGGTCGGTTGCGGGTGCAACATTCCCGCCGGCCGACCTTTACGGCAGCAGGATACAGTTCCCGGAGCCCGTCATGACCGCCAGCCCGCCGCCCGACGACTTCCACGCGAAAAAGGCCCAGATCCGCGAGCAAGCCCGCAAGAACCGCATCGCCCAGAAGGACAAAGAGGCGGTCAGCCGGCGGATCGTTGGAGCGTTCATGGCCCTGCCGACCTACGCCACCGCCCGGACGGTCATGTGGTATGTGGACGCTGGCAGCGAGGTACGGACCCGACACGTCCTGCCGGAAGCCTTGGACGGCGGTAAGCGCATCGTCGTGCCGTACTGCATCGTCGAGACGAACCAGCTCGAACTGTTCCTCCTGGAAGACATGGCCGAGTTGGCCGAGGGGGCGCACAAGATCCTGGAGCCCCGCGACGACCTGCGGTCGCTTCCCGGCAAGCGGGTCGCGCCAGAGGAGCTGGACCTGGTGATGGTGCCCGGCGTGGCGTTCGACCCGAGCGGCGGCCGCATGGGCCAGGGCAAGGGGTACTACGACCGGCTGCTGGCCCGGGTGCGGCCGGACGCCCCGCTGGCGGCGCTGGCGTTCGACTGCCAGGTCTTCCCCGAGATCCCGGTCGCCGCGCACGACGTGTACATGGACCTGGTGCTGACCGAGCAGAAGGTGTACCAGGGCCGTGGACGCGGCGCCGGGTAACCGCTGGCCTCCGCCCGACGGGTCGGGTACGCTTTCCGCATGTCACTCGAAGACCCCTCGCCCGACCGTCGGGAACTTCTTCACACCCTCGCCGCCCTGGGGATCGGCACGGCCACGTTCCAGCGCGCCGTAGCGACCGAGGTCGCCCGCGCCGCCGACGAGCCGGCCCGCGTCACGGCGGAGATGCTCAAGAACGCCGAGTGGGTCGCCGGACTGACCCTCACCGACGCCGAGCGGAAGGCCGTCGCCTCCGCCCTCACTGGTACTCTCCGCGGCTACGCCGAAGCGCGCAAGGTCGAGCTGCCAAACGACGTGTTCCCCGCCGTCCGGTTCGACCCGACCCCCGGCGAGCCGCCGTACACCGGCCCGCGCGGCACCGTCGAAGCCCCGAAGGTCGAGCAGGCGAAGCCGGCGTCCGACGAGGACCTAGCGTTCCTGCCGCTGACGAAGCTCGCGCATCTCGTCCGCACGAAGCAGGTCTCTTCCGTCGAGCTAACAAAGCTTGCCCTGGACCGCCTCAAGAAGTACGACCCGGTCCTGCTGTGCGTCGTATCGCTGACCGAGAAGCTGGCGCTCGAACAGGCGAAGCGGGCCGATGAGGAGATCGCGGCCGGCAAGTACCGCGGCCCGCTGCACGGCATCCCGTGGGGGGCGAAGGATCTCATCAGTTACCCCGGTTACAAGACCACCTGGGGCGCCGGACCGTTCAAGGATCAGACGCTTGCCACGACGGCAACTGTCGCGAAGCGGCTGGAGGACGCAGGCGCGGTGCTGGTCGCCAAGCTGACGCTCGGCGCACTGGCGATGGGGGACAAGTGGTTCGGCGGCATGACCCGCAACCCGTGGTTCGTCAAGGAGGGCTCCAGCGGCTCCTCGGCCGGGTCCAGCGCGGCGGTCGCGGCCGGACTTGTCCCGTTCGCCATCGGCTCCGAGACGCTCGGCAGCATCGTCTCCCCATGCACCCGCTGTGGCGTCACCGGCCTGCGGCCGACGTTCGGCCGGGTCAGTCGGCACGGGTGCATGGCCCTGACCTGGACGATGGACAAGCTCGGTCCGATCGCCCGGTCGGTCGAGGACTGCGCGTTGGTGTTCGGCGCGATCCACGGCACCGACGGACTCGACCCGACCGCAGTGAACCGACTGTTCGACTGGCCGGCAAAGAAAGGCCCGAAGGGGCTGAAGGTCGGCTACTTCGAGTCGAAGAAAAGCCCCGACGAACGCAAGGAATTGAAGATCCTGGAGGAGGTCGGCGTCGAGTTGGTCCCGGTGAAGTTGCCGGACGGGCTGCCGGTGGACGCTCTGAACGTCATTCTTCACACGGAGGCGGCGGCCGCGTTCGACGATCTGACCCGGAAGGGCGTCACGGAGGGGATCGGCACCTGGCCGACCACGTTCCGCAAGGGGCAGTTCATCACCGCGGTCGAGTACCTGCGGGCGAACCGCGTCCGCACGCTACTGATGCGGCAGATGGCCGAATTGATGACGAAGGTGGACCTGTACGTCGCCCCGACGGGGACGGACCTCCTGACGACGAACCTGACCGGACACCCGAGCGTTTGCGTCCCAAACGGCTTTACCAAGCGAGACGGGGCGGAGGTACCGCAGTCAATCGTGTTCACCGGCCGGCTGTACGACGAGTCGGAGTTGCTGGCGGTGGCGCACGCCTACCAGAAGGCGACCGGGCATCACCTCAAGCGCCCGCCGATGGACAAGTTAACCGGCTCGAACCCGGGCTGATGAGCGGCTACTTCAGATAACCCCCTCTGCGATACCACTGCCTGCGGCGCTGGTCCCGGACGGCCACGCGGGACAGCCACGGCCGGCCGTCCCGGCAACGATCCCCGCCGGCCAGTCGGGCGGCACCTCTGTCACGGCACCGCTTCCAGTGCTCCTCGGGGATCTCAGCCTTCCGGGCCGCCAGCCGGTCGCGGTCGTCGGTCAGCAGGTCGGCGAGGACGCACCAGACATCGTTCCACGTCCCGTCCGCCCGCGGCCCCGGCGGCGTGTCGCCCGTCGGGTCGTCGGTCCAGCCGTAGCCGTTGCAGGTCACCATCCGGTCCCCGACCTCCCACGTCCTCCCCCCCGGGC
>DATLIF010000065.1:0-5553 GCA_035539575.1 Fimbriiglobus sp.
CCCCCAGCCCGAGAAGCGGCCAGACGGCCAGCGCCACCCCCTCCTCCGGCACCAGCGCGCACCCGGCGACCAGCGCGGCGCCGGCCAGCGCCAGGGCGGTCCCCTTCGCCTGCCGGATGGACAGCCACAGCATCCGCCGCCAGCCGGCCCCCCACCGCACGCCGGCAACGCCCCGCAGCCCGACCGCCACGGCACCGCGGACACCCGGCAGCCGGACGTGGGCCTCCGCGAGCCGCCGTGACCGGTCCGGGGCCGTGTACAGCCACGCCGCGATCGGGACCGGGATCGCCACCATCGTGTACCCGGCGACCAGTGAGGCCAACTCCCAGGTCGTGTACTCGTTGCCGATGTACCGCCACAGCCCCAGTTCCCGCCGGGCGACGGTCAGAATGATACCGACCGCGGGATACACCACGCACAGGGTCAGCGTTCCCAGCGCCAGTCCCATCCCGCAGGCGGTCAAGGAGGTCCGCGCGATCACTGACCCGAGCAGACCCCAGCCGTAGGACGCCAGCGCGACGACCGCGAACAGGAGCAACCAGCCCGTCGCCCGGGTCCGCAGGTCGAGCAGCCCACCCGCGGCCGAAACCGCAAGAAAGACGCCGACCGCCACGGCTACCAGGCCGAAGCCGGTCAGCACCTTCCGCCACCACACCCGCCACCGCGACCCGGGGAGCCGGTCCAGGAACGCGAACGTCCCGGCCTCCCGCTCACCGGCGAAGAGCGTGCCGCCGACGACCATCCCGGCCGTCACCGTGAGCATGATGAGCCCGATGCGGCCGGCCGCCGTCAGGGACCGCAACTCCGTGGCGCGGCCGCCGTCTGCCGGCGCCAGCAGCACCGCCGCCGAGATCAGCACCGCAGCGCCGAGGACGATCAAGGCGACAAGGACCGCCCCCTGCTCGCGGACTTCCTTCCAGACCAGCGCGCGGGTCACGGCCGCACCTCCTCTTCTTCGGCCGTGTCCCCGTTGGCCGAGGCGAAGGCGTCGGGGCGGCGTGGCGGCGGGACCACGTCGGCGGGCTTGCCAATCACCGCCGCGTACACCTCCTCCAGACCGACCGGGTTGTCCTCGAAGTCGGTGACGCCGGGGGCCTCGCGGATCGCCTCCAGCGCCTCGGGGTCCGGGTCGCGCACCAGGAACTGCACGAACCGGCCCGTGCGGAGCGTCTCGAACACCGTCCCGATCATCGCCCCGTCGGGCACGATCCCCTCGCACCGCAGGCTCACCCGCCGGAACTTCGTCCGCAACTCGTCGAGCGTTGCCGACAGGATCACTTTCCCATCCTTGACGAACGCGGCGTGGCTGGCGGTCCGCTCCAGTTCGGCGATGGAGTGACTGGAGATCAGGATGGTTCGCCCCTCGGCGGCAAACTCGACCAGGCTGGCCAGGAACTCCCGCCGGGTCATCAGGTCCAGCCCCGAAGTCGGCTCGTCGAGCAGCAACACCTCCGGGTCCGGTGCCAGGGCCAGTGCCAGCCCGACCCGCGCGTAACCGCCCTTGGACAGGTCCCGCAGCCGCTTGGCAGAGTCCAGCCGCAGCCGATCGACCCACTCCTCGTAGCGGGCCTGGAACCCAGCGGGGAAGAACCCGGCGGCGAACCAGCCGATCTCGGCGACGGTCATCCAGTCGTAGAGCTTCGGCCGGTCCGGGACGTACCCGACCCGCGCCCGCAACGTGGACGCCTTCGCCCAGCAATCCAGCCCGAGGACGTGTGCCGAGCCGCGGTCGGGCTGGAGCTGGCCGGTCAGCACCTTCATGCTGGTAGACTTGCCGGCCCCGTTCTCACCGAGCAGTGCCATCACCGCGCCGCGCGGCACGGCCAGTGAGAAGCCGTCCAGCGCCGCCTTGCCGCGGAACCGTACGACCAGTCGGTCGGTCACGATCACGTCATCGGACATGAGGCTACCTCAGCGCGTCGATTTGGTCTGACCGTTGCGAGCCGGGGCGAGGTGCGGCCACTCGTCGTCCACGATCCCATGAACGTCGTCAGCCGACAGGCCCGCCGACGCCGCTTCGCGTAGTGCCTCCCGCACCCGGCCGCGCACGATCTCCTTGCGACGGTCCCGGCACTTCTTCGGCCCGTCGGCGGCGACCACCATATTCATCCCGCGACGGGCCTCGACCACACCCAGCCGTTCCAGTTCCTGGAACGCGCGGGCGACGGTGTTCGGGTTAACGACGAGTTGTTGGGCGAGTTCGCGGACGCTGGGCACCTCGTCTCCGGAGCGGACGTCTCCCGCCGCGACAGCGAAGACGACCTGGGAGACGATCTGCTCGTAGATCGGGACCGGCGAGTCGGGCCGAACAATGATCCGCATCGAATGGACACCTGGCGAACTGGTGTACCAGTTAACCAGTACAGTAGCCACTCGGGCGGGCAAATGTCAAGCGCCGGCGGAGGTGGACGCGGGGCGTCCTGTTGCGCAGAACTACCCGGCCGGGTCCGACCGGGCGGGGGGCTTGCCCCTGTCGTGGGCGCGGTGCGCGCGAGGGGGGCGGACGTGTCAGACGTGCAAAACGCGGACGTCGGCGGCCGGAAGTTCGGCTACTGGACCGGACACTTCGTGGTCGTTGCCAGCATGATCGGGGCCGGCATCCTGACCACTTCCGGGTTCACCCTCAACGCCACAGGCAACCCGACCGGGATGCTCGCGCTGTGGGTGATCGGCGGGGTGCTCGCCCTGTGCGGAGCGGTGACGGTGGCCGAGCTGGCCACCGCGATGCCCCGGTCCGGCGGCGACTACGTGTTCGTCCGGGAGGCGTACGGCCACGGGGCCGCCATCGTGTCCGGGTGGGCGACGTACGTGATCGGGTTCGCCGCCCCAACTGCCGTCGTCTCCCACCTGGCCGTGGCGTACCTGACCAGTCCATTCATCACTCAACTGGCGGAGTCCTCCGGTCGGTCGGCCGACGAGGTCCGAAACCTCGTCGTACCGCTCGGCGCGAGCCTGTTCGTCATCGGGGTGGCGGTGATTCATATTCTCGGGGCGCGACAGAGCAGTTGGTTCCAGGTCACGGCGACGATCGTCAAGGCCACGATCCTGGTCGGGATCGCCCTCGGCGGCATCCTGTTCGGCAAGGGCGACTGGAATCACCTGAATGCCGGCTACGTGCCGACCGAGACGAAGCAGTGGGCGCCGCTGGCCATCGGGCTGATCTACGTGATGTACACCTACTCCGGGTGGAACGGTGCGATCTACCTGGCCGGAGAGATCAAGAACCCGTCCCGGCTCCTGCCGCTGTGTCTGATCGGTGGGACGGCGACCGTGATCGCGCTGTACCTGCTGGTCAACGTGGCCTACGTTTATGCCCTTGACCCGGTGGCGATGACGTCGGCGAAGTTCGAGGACTTCTCGCAGGTGGCACGGATCGCGGTGGATGCCATGTTCGGCCGGGACGCGGCGAACGTGGTGGCGGTGGCCCTCGGGCTGAGCCTGGTGGCCTCCTTCAGCGCGTACACACTGGTCGGCCCGCGGGTGGCGTACGCCATGGCCAAGGATGGGGCCTTCCCGGGGTACGCCGCCCGACTTCACCCGACGCGACAAACTCCCATCTGGGCCACCTTGACCCAGGTGACGATCGCGATCGGGCTGATCTGGTCCGGCACGTTCGAGGAGTTGCTCAACTACACTTCGGTCGGGTTGGCGGTCGTCACCGGGCTGACCGTGGCCGCCATCTTCCCGATCCGCCGACGGCAAGACCTGCCGCACCCGTACAAGATGCCGCTCTACCCACTGCCGCCGATCCTCTTCCTGCTGCTGCTCGTCTGGACGGTGGGGTTCACACTCTACGAAGAGCTGTTCGTTGGGTCCCCGATGCGGAAGCCGGGGCCGGGACCGGTGACGTACAGCCTGCTCACCTTGCTGGTGGGCATTCCGCTGGCGTACCTGATCCCGGCCAAGAAAACCGGCAACGGCGGGTGAACTGCCGTCACCACTTCGCCTCATCGTCGAACGCCCGGGCCACGCGCTCGGGCGGCTTCACGGTCTTCGCCTTCAGCACCGCCTCGGCCAGATCCAGGTCGTCCTTGGTTGTGATCTTGAAGTTCACCGACGACCCTGGCACGACGTGGACCGCGTGCCCGGCCGCCTCGACCAGTTGCGCGTCGTCGGTGATCGGCCCCGGCAGTGACCCGCGGCGCGAGTAAGCGTCCGCGAGCCAGTCGCGGCGGAACACCTGCGGCGTCTGCGCCTGCCACAACCCGGCCCGCGGCACCGTCTCGACGATCCGGCTCGTCTGCGCCTCCACGCGCTTGAGCGTGTCGGCGAGTGGGACCGCCAGCATCGCGGCCCCGTGCTCGGCCGCCGCGGCGAACACCGCATCCACCAGCGGCGCCGGCGTCAGCGGACGGACCGCGTCGTGGACCGCCACCAGGTCCACGTCGGTAGGGACCGCAGCGAGGGCGTTCGCCACCGACTCGAACCGCTCGGCCCCACCGTCCACCACCTGCGCGTTGGCGAAAGCGAGAAGGTGCCCGAACCGGCCGCGGAACTCGTCGCGGTCGGCCGGGGAAATGGCGAGGTAGACCTTCGAGACGTCCGGGCGGTTCCAGAAGAGTTCGGCCGCCCGCTGCCAGACCGGCCGGCCGTCCAGGGAGACGAACGGCTTCTTCTCCGCGCCGCCGAACCGGGTGGACTGACCCGCCGCCGGGATAATCACCGCAACCGAAGGCATGGTCGGCCTCCCGCTCGCCGGATGCCACCAGGGGGCTTACGCCCCTCGCTCGCCGGGTTGCGGTTGTTCTACGAGCCGCCGCCACGCCAGGTACTTCTCCCACCACCTGTCCAGTGCTGCCTTCTCACCGTCGAACCACCGTTCCACCTCGTCGGCCTGGACCCGGGCCGAGTCCAGAAGCTTGCCCCAGCAGTCTTTTCCGCCATCCTCGGTGGGGAGTTGAGAACTGCTCGGAGCCAGCACCTGTGGTGTGAGGTGCTCCGCGTGCAAGGCCGAGAACTTCAACTCGAACTGGTCCACGGCCGCGAGTCGGCCCTCGATCGCACGCCCCACCTCGTCCAACGTGTGTACCCAGTCCCCAGCGCCGGACTCGCCCATCTTGCAGCCCTCCCGTGGCCATCGGCGGGGCGACCTTTTACCGCCGGAGTCGGCCCGGATCGAGCCCAACTTGAGGGGTAATTCCCGGTAGTTTTCGCGGGGAACCGCTTGCACGTCCCACCGGTGCGGCGGTATATGGCCGCGTTCTTGGGGGACCGCTCCGCACCGATTCGGTCATCGCCCGCCGGCGGACGGAGCGGATGGGGGAAGATGCGCCACCCCAGCGCGTCGTGTCGGGAGGGGGGATGACGTGTACGTTGCCTGCTCCACGCTCTGCTTCGGGAAGCTGTCTTTGGACGAGGCCCTGCGGGTGATCCGGGAGATGCACTTTGCCAAGGCCGACCTGGCATTGCACGAACCTGGTCCCCACCTGCGGCCGTCCGAGGTCGCAGCCGACGTGACCCGGGTCGCCCAGAAACTCAAGACCGCCAACCTGCCGTTCGCTGCCTTCCACCTCGACCTGTCGGCCGCCGACGGGGCGGACGCGTGCGGCCGGC
>DATLIF010000066.1:0-3682 GCA_035539575.1 Fimbriiglobus sp.
CTGGACGGAGACGGTCGGGCCGACCTGGTGACCGGGTCGGGGGCCGGCGGGGGCAGTCGGGTGACCGGCTATCTCGGCGTGAACCTGTCCCCGGCTGGCACACCACCGGAACAGTTCGCCTTCGACGCCTTCCCCGGGTTCGTCGGCGGGGTGTACGTCGGGTGAGCGCAGTCAGAAGTGGGGGCTGCCGACGTCAGCCTCTCCCGGCCTCACGCCTCGTTGGCGTGAGGCCGCATCCGTCATGCGATCAACTCGAACGAGGAACAGGCAGATGGCGACGCTCCAGATCTATCTCGGCAACACGCACAAGATGAAGTTTAAGTCGTTCCACGTCGAGGAACCGAAGTGTTGAAACCATTCTGACGCATAGTATCCTGTCCTCCTGATCGACTCATCAGGGGGCACAGGACATGCGACCCGTCGGCTACTCGTACATCCGGTTCTCGACGCCGGGCCAGGCCGGCGGCGACAGTCTGCGGCGACAGACCCAGGCTGCCGTTGAGTGGTGCAAGCGGAAAAAGGTCACGCTAGACACGGGTACAACCTTGCACGACCTCGGCCGGTCGGCCTTCAGCGGCAAGCACAGGATCAACCCCGATCGCAACGCGCTGGCCGCCTTCCTCGACCTGGTCGAGCGGGGCCGCATCCCGCGCGGGTCCTTCCTGATCGTCGAGTCGCTCGACCGGCTGAGCCGCGAGGACATCCGCCCGGCCCTCGGCCTGCTGCTCAACCTGATCGAGGCCGGCGTCCGGGTCGTCCAGCTGATCCCCGTCGAGGCGGTCTACGACGATAAGGTCGAGCCTCTCCAGCTGATGATGGCGATCGTCGAGCTGTCGCGCGGCAACTCCGAGAGCCGGGTCAAGTCCGAGCGCATCCGGGCGGCCTGGGAGACGAAGCGCGAGGCCGCCCGGACGACCGGCCGGACGGCCGCGGGCCGCATGCCCGCCTGGTTCAAGTTCGAGCAGCGCCAGAGCAAGGCCGGCCGGACGGTCAACGCGGTGGTCGTCCGGGACGGCCGCCCGGTCCTCGACCCCGACAAGGCCGCGGTCGTCCAGCGCATCTTCCGCATGGTCGCCGACGGCGTGGGCCTGACCCTCATCGTCAAGACGCTGACCGCGGAGGGCGTCCCGCCGATGGGGGCCAGCTCCGGCTGGACGAGGTCCTACGTGTCCAAGATTCTGAGCGAGCCCCGGGCCGCCGGCACGTACCAGCCGCGCGACTCCGACGGCAAGCCGGCCGGCGACGCGATCGAGGGCTACTACCCGGCCGTGGTCACCCAGGCCGAGTTCCACGCGGCCCAGGCCTCGATGGGCAACCGCCGCCACCGCCGCGGCCGGCCGTCCACGGCGGTCCACCTGTTCAGCGGTCTGATCCGCGACGCCCTGGGCCGGGGCAACTTCTGCACGGTCCCGCGGGTCAGCCCGCAGGGCAAGCGGGACCTGATCCTCATGCCCACGGCCGCGGTCCACGGGTCTGGCGTTCGCCGGTCCTTCCCGCTCGCGGTTTTCGAGCGGGCCGTCCTCCAGAAGCTGACCGAGCTGAGCGTCCGGGAGGTCTTCGGCGACGCCAACCGGACCAGCCCGGCCGCGACCCTGGCCGCCCAGGTGGCCCGGGTCGAAGAGAGTATGGCCGAGATCGAGGCCGAGCTGATGGACGGCGGCACGGTGGCCACCCTGGCCAAGGTGCTGCGGGCCAAGGAGGCCCAGCGCACCGAGCTGCTGGCCAAGCTGGCCGAGGCCCGGCAGCAGGAGGCCAACCCCCTGGCCGAGACGTGGGGCGAGCTGGGCACCCTGGCCGACGCCCTGGACAAGGCCGCCGATCAGACCGAGGCCCGGCTGCGGCTGCGGTCGGCCCTGCGTCGCGTCGTCGAGTCGATCTATCTGGTGGTCGTCGGCAGGGGCCGCACCCGGGTGGCCGCCGCGCAGTTCCAGATCCGGGGCGGCGCGGTCCGGTCCTTCGTCATCACGTCCACGCCACCCATGCCGCGCGGCGGCCGCGGCAGTCGAAGGGTGTCGGCCGCAAGCTGGGAGGTCCGCAGCTTCGCCGGCCCCGACGGCGGCGGGCTCGACCTGAGCGACCCGGCCCAGGCCCGGAAGCTGGCCGCCGTCCTGGGCGGCAAGCGGGCTGAGCGTTAATAGCGTCACCGCATGTAGGACGGCACCCCGGCCCGCCTTTCCTGGCGGGCCATTGCATTTCCCCACCACGACCCGACCGGGCTTGCGCCGGCAGAGACGCGCCGGGTACACCAGATGACGCCAGGTCTGGCCACCTGGTAGCCGGCCCTGGCCGCCCGACATCCTCACGGGCGGCCAGGGCCGCATCCCCTGTGAGGATGCACCATGAACCCGTCCGACTCGATCACGTCCGTCTCCGTCTCCGACCTCGACCAGATCTTGCTCGTCGCCGCCGTCCGCGCCGGCATCGCCGGCGACACCGGCCTGGCGCTCTGTTTCATTCGGTTGGTCGCTGGCCGGCACAACATCGGCGACCAGGTCGCCTGGGCCGAGGCCAACTGGCGACAGGCCGTTAGCCCGCTGAGCTAGTCCCCGACGCCCGCATCGGCCGCACCCCCCGGCCGATTGCCA
Source organism: Fimbriiglobus sp. (assembly GCA_035539575.1). GTDB lineage: Bacteria > Planctomycetota > Planctomycetia > Gemmatales > Gemmataceae > DASSAT01. Next base: position 2,586 of record DATLIF010000066.1, read on the forward strand.
TGCTCACCGCCACACCCACCACCGCCGCACCGAAGTCCGGCCTGACCGCCAGGACCGGGCTGCCCTTTGATACCCGGGTATCAAACGGCGGGCCCAGCCTCGGCGTGTCCCGAAACGCGTGTGAAAAGCAACTAACCAGAAGAAGAGGGCCTAATGTCCACACGTCCCACACCAGGGACCGGACCCCTGACCTGGACATGGACGACCTACGGAAGGGCCTAGATACATCCCAGCAAAGGCGGAAGTGGCAGAAGGCCGGATTGGCTTGGTTTTACGGCAAACCGCACGCGGCTTCAGTTCCGCCTTTGCTGGGCGGTATCTAGTGCAGGGTCATGCGACCTTCTTTTCGGTGTACTGCACCAAGCGTGCTTCAGGGTCGCAGTCGTAATAGACCTGGACCCGCTCTCGTACCTCCTCGGCGGTGAGCAACCGGTCCGGCTCGACGATGGCCTTCTTGCCGTGCGCCCACTTCGGCTCGATCGGGTTGAGCCACGGACTCTTCACCGGGAGGTAACACGCCACGACCCGAACACCGCCCTCCCGCTTGGTCCGCCGGTTGTGCGCCTTGATCCATGCCCGGACGCGCTGGCTGACGTGCCAGGAGGCGTTGTCCCAGACCAACAACAACGCCCTCTTCCCCTCCGCCTTCAGCCGCTCGCACACCCAGGCCAGGTAGTCCTCGGTCACCTGGCTGACCGGCCGCCCCTGCACGAACCGCAACAGCATCCCGCCGGTGTCCGCTCGCAACAGCCCGTAGCACGACACCGCCTTCGGGTCCGGGTCGCCCTTGGGCACCGTCCGCTCGACCAACCGCAGCGGGCCGTTCGGCTCCACCCAGGCGTGCAGGGTCGGGAGAGCCAGCCGACTCCACCACGTCTCGTCCTGGTAGCCCACCACCCACCCGGGGTGCGCCGCGGCCAACCGGGTCAGCCGGTCGCGGGCTTTTTTACTAGCTCCGCAAACGTGACTGGCGGAGGAAGGGGTTGAGGGGTTAGAGTTTGGGTTCGTCACGGAGGACCGACCGATGGCCAAGACGGCCAAGCACCTCGATCCCACGATCACCCACGACCTGACGCCCCAGCGGACGACCTGCCTCG
>DATLIF010000067.1:0-4127 GCA_035539575.1 Fimbriiglobus sp.
GTCACGTCGTATGCTGTCCACCAACGCTGTTCCCCAGCCCTCGCCCGCCGGAAGGTGTCGCGATGGACATCCCGGTCAAGAAGCTCACCCGCCTCCTCGCCCCGGACCAATCGGTCGAGGTCCGCACCGCCGCGGTCCTCGTTCTGGCTGAACTGGGGGCCAAGGACGCCGACGTCTCCGCCGAGTTGATCGGTCGCCTCGACGATGAGAGCGAGTCGGTCCGCCTCCAGGCCATCCAGGCGGTCGGGCGGCTGCGGGTGGTCAAGGCGCTGCCGGTGCTGCTGAACCGCATCCGGTCCGGCGGGGAGGAGGCGAACCTCGCCGCCGACGCCGCAGCCAAGCTCGGCGAAAGCGGGGTCAAGGGGCTGCAGAAGCTGATGCCCGAGGTCGCGCCGGGACTACGTCGGTACATCGCCGCGGCGCTGACCGGGGCCGGCTCGGCCGGGGCCGAGGCCGGCGTCTCGGTACTCCTGGACAAGGACCCGCAGGTGGCGTCCGCCGCCGCGACCGCGATCGTCGGCCGCATCCCGACCATGCCGGCCGACCGCCGGGCGGCGCTGGTCGGGGAACTGGTCGCCCTGGCCTCCGACAAAAAGCACCGTCCGCCGCCGTCGGCCGAGTTGCCGGTCGTGCGAGTGCTTGCGGCGCTCAACGACACGTCCGCCGCCGACACCCTCTGGGACCGGGTGCTGCCGCCGCACCCGCCCGAGGTCCGGGCCGCGGCGCTGCAGGCCGTCGGCGGCTGGGTGCAAGCCCCGACCAAGGATCAGTGGCGCAGGCTCTTTGCCTGTGCCGCGGAGCCGGACTTCCGCATTGCCGCCCCGGCCCTGATGGTGCTCAACCGGCTGCCGCCGGAGAAGCACGTGGACGAGTGGGTGGAACTCCTCCGCGCCCCGGACGTGGCCGCCCGGCGCCTGGCGCTGGAAAAAGTGGGCGAGCGGGACACGGCCGAGATCGCCGCCGCGCTGATGGACCAACTCGCCCACCCCGACCGCGGCCTGCGGGACGCGGCCCGCAACCGGCTGGCCAAGCTCGACAACGGCCGAAAGGCCCTGGCGGCGGCGGTGCTCAAGGCCACCGGCCCGGACGAGATGTGGCAACTCGCCCGGTCGGTCTCGCCGTTCGTGGGCACCTTCCCCGACAAGCTCCGCGACGAGTTCTTCGCCCACGCCTGTAAGTTCCTGGAGGCCGACGACCACCGCGCCGACCCGCTGATTTTCCTGATCCGCGAGGCCGACGCCCCGGGCCTGCGCGACCGGCTGCACGAGCAGGGTGTCGCCAGGCGCAAGAAGAAGGACTACGAGACGGCCCTGAAGTACCTCAAACTCTTGGCGCGAGATCCGGCGGTCGGGTTCCCGGTCCGGCTGGAGCTGGCGCTGTGCGGGCTGAAGACCTCCGACAAGGATGTCGCCGGCGAGGCCCGCGCCAACGACCCCAGCCTGCGGCAGTTCGAGTACGTCCTGGCGCAGGACGCCGACGAGGTCTTCAAGCACGTTCAGAAGGCGAAGTGGCTGGACGCGGAGGACCTGTACTACCTGGGGTTCCACTTCGCCGAGCGGTTCGGCAAGGAGAAGGACTTCGGGGCGGAGGTGCTCAAGGCGGTGGTCAAAGGCTCGCCGCGGTCGAAGGTCGCCGCCGCGGCCAAGAACAAGCTCAAGTCGGTGGCGGCGGACTGAAGCCCCCCGGGACCGCGGCCGTCACGGCCGCTCTTGCTACAGGAGTGGGAGCGCTACGGGATTACCCGTTAGGTTTCCGACTGGTCTAGCAAGAGCGGCCGGGACGGCCGCGGTCCCAGGTAAGGAGAACCCATGCGTTATGCTCGCCTGGCACTACCTGCCCTCGCTGTCCTGGCCGCCATCGCCCCGGCCCCTGCGCAGTCCCCCGACGCGGCCCGGCTCGCGGCGGTTCGCGAGCAAATGCAGAAGTTCGTGGACGACGGCGAGGTCGCCGGCGCCGTCACGGTCGTCGGCCGTCGGGGTGGCGTGGCTCATCTTGAGGCCGTCGGCTCGCAGAGCCTCGAAGCGAAGTCGCCGATGGCCAAGGACTCAATCTTCCGCATCGCGTCCATGACCAAGCCGGTCACCGCGATCGCGATCATGATCCTCGCCGACGAGGGCAAGCTGTCGGTGGACGACCCGGTCGAGAAGCACCTGCCGGAGTTCAAGGGCCAGATGCTCGTCGCCGCCGGTGACGGCGGCCCCATCATCCTCAAGAAGCCCTCGCGGCCGATCACCCTCCGCGACCTCCTGACGCACACCTCCGGGCTGCCGGGCGGCTACCCGCCGGGCCTGGCCGACATCTACCAGAAGCGCAACCGCACCCTCGCCGAGACGACGCTGGTCATCTCGCAGCAGCCACTGCGGTTCGAGCCGGGCACGCAGTGGGCATACTGCAACGCCGGTATCGACACCCTCGGGCGGGTCGTCCACGTCGTATCCGGGGAGCCGTTCGAGTGGTTCCTGGAGGAGCGAGTCTTCGCCCCGCTGGGCATGATGGACACCACCTTCTACCCGACGCCGGACCAGCGGAAGCGATTGGCCGTCACCTACGATCGCAAGGGGAAGGGGCCGCTCACCGCCGTGCCCAGCCCGTTTCTCGACACCCCGGAGCGGGCGAAGCACCCGGTTCCGGCCGGCGGCCTCTTCAGTACCGGGGCGGACCTGGCGAAGCTCTACCGGATGATGCTCAACAAGGGTGAACTGGACGGCAAGCGCGTCCTCAGCGAGAAGGCGGTCGCGGAGATGACGCGCCTCCAGACCGGCGACCTGAAGACCGGGTTCGTGGACGGGATGGGGTTCGGCTACGGCTGGGCGGTGGTCCGCGAGCCGAAGGGCGTGACGGGGATGCTCTCCGCTGGCAGCTACGGCCACGGCGGGGCGTTCGGCACCCAGGGGTGGCTCGACCCGACGCAGGACCTGTTCGTGGTGCTGCTCATCCAGCGGACTGGGCTGCCGAACGCCGACGCCTCGCCGATGCGCAAGTCGTTACAAGAAACGGCCGTCGCCGCGCTGAAAAAGTGATCGACCCCCGCGCAAGCCCGTGCTCTTATCTCGTTCCCCAGTAGGGGCCGATCCGTCCGGCCCCGCCCATACCGATTCGCAACTGGGGGTCAGCAGATGAAGGCTCTCGTCCTCTCCCTGGGCGCTGCCGTGGGTCTTCTCGGGTTCGCCGGCACGGCCTCGGCCCAGCACCACCACGGGCATCACGGACACCACGGGCACCACCACAGGGGCTTTTACCCCGGTTACGGCTACGGCGGCGGGCACTATCACTACGTGCCGGACCGCGCGGTTTACCACCCGGACCCGTGGGGCGGCCACACGCACTATCGCCCGGGCGGGTTCGTCTACCACAACGGCCCGGACTACATCCCCGCCTACCCCCGGACGTACGGCAACTCCGGTTACCGCGGCTACCCCGGTTATGGCGGTTACGGTTATTCGGGCTACCGCTCGCCCGGGTTCTCGTTTGGGTTGCAGATCGTCCGCTGACCCACACACCGCACGAACCGCGTGGAGCCGGCACGATCAGGACATCCATTGTCCTGGTCGTGCCGGCTCCACGCGGTTCGTGTGCGGAAGGCTACGCGAACAACTCCTTCACCACCCGGCCGTGGACGTCGGTCAGGCGGAAGTCGCGGCCGGCGTAGCGGAACGTCAGCTTCTCGTGGTCGAGCCCGAGCTGGTGCAGGATCGTCGCGTGCAGGTCGTGCATGTGGACCTTGTCCTGCACGGCCTGGCTGCCGAACTCGTCAGTCGCGCCGTGGGCATGGCCCGCCGGCTGTGCGAGGCGGGGGTGCGGTTCGTGCAAGTGACCTACGGCGACGGCTCGGCGAACCCGGCCTGGGACCAGCACTCGAACCTGCCCAAGCATGCCGACCACGCCAAGGCGGTGGACAAGCCGATCGCCGCGCTACTCGAAGACCTGAAGCGTCGCGGGCTGCTCGAAGACACGCTCGTCTGGTGGGGCTCCGAATTCGGCCGCACCCCCTATTCCGAGAAGAACGGCACCGGCCGCGACCATAACCCCGGCGGGTTCACCGTCTGGCTCGCCGGCGCGGGAGTCAGGCCCGGCTTCTCGTTCGGCGAGACCGACGAGTTCGGCCACCAGGCCGTCTCGGACAAGGT
>DATLIF010000068.1:0-13752 GCA_035539575.1 Fimbriiglobus sp.
GAGGGTGAGGGCGTGAGGGGTGAAAAGGCCGGTCTTTTCACCCCCTCACGCCCTCACCCTCTCACCCCCTCATACCCCTACAATGGGGTGATGAGCCCAACCGCACCGAAGACCTCGCGCGCCGACGAGCCGTCCCTGACATTCTGGGGGGCGGCGTCGGCCGTCAGCGGGTCGATGCACCTGCTGGAGGCCGGCAATACCAAGGTCCTGCTCGACTGCGGTCTGTACCAGGGCCGCCGCGAGGAGGCCCGGCAGCGCAACAGCCACTTCCCGTTCCACCCGCACCAGATCGACGCGGTCATCGTCAGCCACGCCCACATCGACCACTGCGGGAACATCCCAACCCTGGTCAAGCAGGGGTTCGGTGGGCCGGTCTACGCCACCCCGCCGACACGGGATCTGTTGCGGGTCATGTTGCAGGACTCGGCCAAGATCCAGGAGGAGGAGGCGGCGCACCTGAACATCGCCCGCAACTACGCCGAGCCGTGGGTCCAGCCACTGTACACCTTCTCGGACGTGGACCGGGCGCTCAAGCAGGTGGTCGCGGTCCCCTACGGCCAGGAGGTGACGACGCTGCGCGGCGTGAAGTTCAAGTTCACCGAGGCCGGGCACATCCTCGGGTCGGCCAGCGTCCACCTGACCGCCGACGGCCCGGACCGCCCGCGGACGTTGACCTTCAGCGGCGACCTCGGCCGGCGCGGGCTGCCGCTCTTGAAGGAGGCGGCCCCGATCCCGCCGGCGGACCTGCTCGTCTGCGAGAGCACTTACGGCAACCGGCTGCACGTCCCGATCGACGAGACGGTGGAGAAGCTCTACTCCAAGGTCCGCGAGACGGTGGCCCGCGGCGGCAAGGTGCTGATCCCGGCGTTCAGCCTCGGCCGCAGCCAGCTCATCGTCCATTTCCTCCAGCGGGGGCTGCGGGAGGGGAAGGTCCCGGACGTGCCGATCTTCGTGGACAGCCCGCTGGCCGCCGACGTGGCCGACGTGTACCGGGCGCACCCCAACAGCCTCAACGCCCAGGTGGCGCAGGAGGTCCGGGAGGGACACGGCATCCTCGGCGGCGACGGGGTGACGTACATCCGGGAGTTTGCGGAAAGCATGCGGCTGACAGGCCGGCCGGGCCCATGCGTCATCATCGCGTCCAGCGGCATGTGCGACGCCGGACGCATCCTGACGCATCTCAAGCAGCACGTGGACGACCCGCGCTGCACGGTGATCCTGGTCAGCTTCCAGGCGTCGGGGACCGTGGGGCGCAAGCTGACCGAGCAGCGGCCGACGGTGCGGTTCCTGGGGCGGGACTGGAACAAGTGGATCGACGTGATCCACCTGGAGGGGTTCAGCGGCCACGCCGACCGGGAGGACTTCCTGGCGTACCTGACACCGCTGGTCAGCCAGGTCGGCAAGGTGCGGCTGATCCACGGCGAACGGGAGCAGGCGCTGGCGCTGGCCGAACTGTTGCGCAGCGTCGGGTTCGCGGACGTGGCGGTGCCCGAGCCGGGCGACCGGGTGCCGCTGGGGTAAGACCGGCCCCGGCATCTGGGTTGCATGAGCTAAACTCGTACCGCCCTCTACCGGAGTTCTCCCAATGGCCGAGAAATTCCCCGACGACCGCGACCCCCGGCCGGCCGACGTCGGCAATACCGTCCCGCTCTCGACCCCGTACGGCCCGCACTACAAGGGCGTGGACGAGGCGGCCGGCGGGGCCGACAGTTCCCCGCTGGAGACCGAACCGACCGGCGAGCCGCGCGAGCGGGCGCCCGACCCGCGGCCAGCCCATGACGACGACCGCTCACCGCTCGAAGGGGACTGCCCGTGACCGAGAAGCGCTGGTTCCAGACGACCGCGATCGACTACCCGAACAGCCGGCCGCACATCGGCACGGCGTTCGAGAAGGTCGGGGCCGACGTGCAGGCCCGGTACCGGCGGATGGAGGGGTACGACGTCTGCTTCCTGATGGGCAACGACGAGAACACGGTCAAGGTGTCCAAACGTGCCGAGGAGTTGGGCCAGGACACGCAGGCGTACTGCGATGATATGGCCCGGCAGTTCCAGGAGGTCTGGAAGGCTCTCGACATCAGCTACGACGTGTTCATCCAGACGAGCAGCGAGCGCCACAAGCAGACGTGCCGGAAGTTCATCCAGAAGGTTTACGACAACGGGCACATCTACAAGGGGAGCTACGAGGGGCTGTACTGCGACGGGTGCGAGTCGTTCAAGAGCCAGCGGGATCTCAACGAACAGGGGCAGTGCCCGCTACACCCTGGCCGACCGCTTCAGAAGCGGTCGGAGCCGTGCCACTTCTTCAAGCTGTCCGCGTTCGAGGACCGGTTGCTGAAGTACTACGAGGAAAACCCCGACTTCATCCAGCCGGAGGTTCGCAAGAACGAGATCGTCAGCCTCATCAAGAACGAAGGTCTGCTGGACGTGAACATCACCCGCCGCGGGGAGCAGTGGGGGATCACCGTCCCGTTCGACCCGGAGTTCACCATCTGGGTATGGTTCGACGCGCTGCTGACGTACATCTCTGGAATCGGCTACGGCGATGACGAGACGACGTTCCATCGCTACTGGCCGGCGGACGTCCACTTCATCGGCAAGGACATCACCCGGTTCCACACCGCGCTGTGGCCGGCGATGCTGTGGGCGGCCGGCGAGGAGGCGCCGCGGCGGGTGTTCGGCCACGGGTTCGTCTACTTCGAGGGCGGCAAGATCGGGAAGTCGCGGGCCGAGGAGTTGAAGGCGAAGGGCCTCGACTACCTGTTGGAGCCGATGGAGATCATTAAGCGGTTCAGCGCCGAGGCGTTCCGGTACTACTTCTTGCGTGAGTGCCCGTTCCCGTCAGACGGGGACTTCAGCCCGGATCGCTTCTTGGAAGTGTACAACTCAGAGTTGGCGAACAACCTCGGCAACCTGCTGAGCCGGCTGGTGACGATCCCGGTCCGCAACTATGACGGGGTGTTGACCGACACCGCGGGTAGGGTGCCCGAGTCGGTCGTCCCGACCCTGGACCTCGTCGCGTTCGTGGCGACCGTCCGCGGACACGTTGAGGGGTGCCGGTATAACCTGGCCCTGCAATCGATCGTGCAGGACTTCCTGACGCCGACCAACCAGTACCTGGAGGCGAACGCTCCCTGGAAGCTGGTAAAGACCGACAAGGAGGCAGCCAAGCGAGTGCTGTTCAACGCGGTGCAGTCGCTGCGTGTGGCAAGCATCCTGCTGAAGCCGTTCATCCCGCGGTCAGCGGAGGCGATCTATACCAGCTTCAACTTCCCGCAGCCGTGGGCCGAAGTGAAGTACACCGACGCAGCCGAGTTGCGTGCGCAGCCCGACGACCTGCGCGTGACGGCCGAGCTGGTGGACGGCAAGGTGAAGCCGCTTTTCCCGCGGATCGGGTAGGGCACACCTCGTGTCGTGTACTGTCTGTAGCCGCGGAGCGGCGGCCGATGGTAGCCAGGGGCGCAAGCCCCTGGACCGATCAGAAAAGAAACGCCCGAGCCCCGTAGGGGCGACAGAGCGAGCCACATACCTGGCGTTCTGTCGCCCCTACGGGGCTCGGTGTATTGTCTGCCGACCTACCAGGGCCTTGCGCCCCTGGCTACCATCGGCCGCCGCTCCGCGGCTACAGACGGCACGCGGGGGGCCTTACGGCACTACGGCTCGACCTTCGTCCCAAGCAGCTTGAGGAACTCGCGCAGCCACGCCGGGTGGGCCGGCCACGCCGGGGCGGTGACGAGGTTGCCGTCCACATGTGCCCCCTCGATCGGTAGCTCTTTAAACGTACCGCCGCAGGCCGTCACCTCGGGAGCGACCGCCGGGTAGGCGTTGCACGCCCGCCCCTTCAGCACACCCGCCGCGGCGAGCAACTGCGGACCGTGGCAGAGCGACGCCACCGGCTTGTTCGCCTCGAAGAAGTGCCGGACCACCGCGAGCACGTCCGGGTTGAGCCGCAGGTACTCCGGCGCCCGCCCGCCCGGGACCACCAGCGCGTCGTAGTCGGCCGGCCGCACCTCCGCGAACGTGGCGGTCAGCGCGAACTGGTGCCCCGGCTTCTCGGAGTACGTCTGGTCCCCCTCGAAGTCGTGGACTGCGGTCTTGACCTTGTCTCCCGCCTTCTTACCCGGGCAGACAGCATGGACCGTGTGCCCGACCATCTGGAGAGCCTTGAACGGGACCATCACCTCGTAGTCCTCGACGAAGTCGCCGACCAGCATCAGGATCTTCTTGGCAGGCATCGCGGCCTCGTGTTATCGGAACCGGAACGACTTGTGGATCAGGGTGGCCGCGGCCAGGGAGCCGAGCAGGAACGCGACGCCCCCAACCACCATCGCGGCGTCGGCGGCGCGCTCCGAGACGACCGCCTCGTCCGGGTCGCCGAAGAACCTCGCCCACCGGTGCCACTTCCACCACAGCCCGGCGGCGAACAGCCCGACACCCGCCGCCCCGACAAGCCCGCCGAGAAACAGCGACCCCAGGAGGGCAAACTTTTGCCCGCTCGGGTCGGCCCCGCCACAGACGGAGCACCTCGTGGCGTCGGAGAGGTCGAGGGCATGGCAGTGCCGGCACCGGACCAGGGCCATGGGCCGAACCTCCGCATCCGGGGTAGTCGGGGTGCAGGATACCCGCCCTGGCCGGCGGAGGGTAGCGGCTACCCCGGGACGCGAAACCCGAGCCGCATCAGCCCGTCCCGCGTCTGCGGCTCGGCGAGCAACTCCCGGAACGCCCGCAACGCCGAGCGGTCGAGCCGGTCCTTCGGGACAACGAAGTCGAACCGCTCCTCGCGCAGCGATAAGAACCCCAGCCCGTACTCCTTCGCCGCCGGCTCGATCGCCACGCCCCAGTCGGCCCGGCCCTGTGCCACCGCCGCGGCCACCGCCTGATGCGACTTCGATTCACTCAGGAAGCCGACCGGCTTCGCGCCGTTCAGCAGCCGGTCGATCAGAACGCGGGTGCCGCTGCCGCGGTTGCGGTTGGCCAGCACGCACGCCGGGTCGGCCAGCGCCGCCGCCACCGCCGCGGACAGGTCCTTCCCCTCGTATCGTGCGTCGCCGGGGCGGAAGACAACTCCTTGCAGCCGACCGTAACCGGGGATCAACTCCAGCCGCGGGGTGAGGAACGGGCGGTTGTACTCGTCGGTCGCCGGGTCGAGCAGGTGGACGCCGGCCAGGTCGCACTCGCCGCGGTCGGCCGCCTCCAACCCGCCGGTGCTGCCGACTGCCAGGTACTTCGCCGAGACTCCCCGCTCGCGGAGACGGCCGAGCAGGTAGTCCAGCCCGAGGCAATGGCTGCCGATCACCACCAGGTCCGCTGGCCGCAGCCCGGCGCCGATGAGCTTCACTTCGACGACCTCGCCGGCCTCCAGGTACTCGCGCTGCCGCGGGATGGTCACGAACCCGTCGGCCCGCCCGAACGCCGTCACCGACCCGGAGCCCTTGCCCATTGGGAAGGCTCGGAGCGATGAGCGATGAGCGATGAGCGACGAGCCGGAAGATGCCTCCACCAGCCCGACGAGTATGTATTCCGTCCGGCCGCGTTCGGAGTTGATCCGTTGCGGTAAGGTCGCGGTGACGACCCCGGCGATATCGGCGACTCGGCCGGCCAGTTCGCGCAAGACCGCCGCGACGAACTCGTGGAAGGTGAACACTGCCGAAGTGGGGAACCCCGGTAGCACCGCGACGGGCACGGGGCGCCTCTTGCTCCCCTCTCCCCCAAGGGGAGAGGGGGGAAAGACCACCGCCAGGCACAGCGGCTTGCCCGGCTTCAGCGCGACGCCGTGGGCCACCACGCCCGGCGGGCCGAACTCGCCGACCACCCGGTACGACAGGTCGCCCGCCCCCTTCGACGTGCCGCCGCTCAGGAGCACCGCATCGCAGCCGAGCGACTCGGCGAACGCCGCCCGCAGCTTGTCGAGGTCGTCCGGTACGATGGCCCCCACTACCGGCTCGCAGCCCAACTCCCGCACCGCGTCGGCGAGTACCCGCGAGTTGCTGTCGTAGACGCACCCTGTCGGCAGCGGCTCACCGTGAGGTTTTAGCTCGTCCCCGGTGGAGAGAATCGCCACCCGCGGCCGCCGCACGACCGACACCATATCCAGGCCGAGCGCCGCCAGCACGCCGGTTTCCCGGCTAGTCAGCAGCGTCCCGCGGTAAAGGACCGTCTCCCCGCGGCCGATGTCCGAGCCGGCGAAGCTGACGTTCGCCCCCGGCGCCGCGGGGCGGGTCAGCGTCAGCCGACCGTCGCGGGCGTCGGTATGCTCGATCATCACGACCGCCGACGCGCCGCGCGGCACCACCGCCCCGGTCGCCACGTACACCGCCCGGCCGGCCGTCGCCTCGCTCCGCGGCATCCGCCCCGGCTCGACCACTTCCTCGGCGAGTTCCAGTGACACCGGGTTGTCTTCGGACGCGCCGAAGGTGTCCTCGGCCCGGACGGCGAACCCGTCCACGTTGGAGCGGTCGAACCCCGGCACGTCGATCGGAGCGCGAACGTCCTCGGCGAGGACTCGCTGGTGGGCCAGAGAGAGGGGGACAATTTCGGGTTCGAGCGGCCGCAGGTCGAGGTGTTCGCGGAACCGCCGGTCGGCCTCGTCCCGGTCGAGGACGGTCAGGAACTGCTGCTGGCGGAAGGAGTCGGACATGCCGGATACGAGACACGAGACATGAGACACGAGACCACAATCGTTGCCCTATCTCGTGTCTCGTGTCTCGCGTCTCGTGTCTACTTCCTCCGCTTCTTCTTCCCGTCTCCACCGCCGGGCCGCGGTGGCTCGTCGCGGCGAATCTGGCGGCGGGACTGCTCGTCGGCTTGCTGTTGCATCTCCTCCAGCTTCGACTTCAGCCGGCTCATGAACCCGCCCCCGGCCGCGCCGTTGGCGGGCGGCGGGGCGTCCGGCTTCGTCGGCCCAGTCGGCTTGACGCCGTCACCGGACGGGCCGGTCCCGCCGGCCGCGTCCCGGACCGCCTTGGGCTTGGGGATCAACTTCCGCTCGGCCAGCGCCCACGACGTGCTGCAGATGAAGTACAGGCACAGCCCCGCCGGCACCTTGTAGAAGAAAATCGCCATCACGACGATCATGATCTTCATCATCCGCTGCTGCATCTCCTGCTGCTCGTCCGTGGGCGGCGGCATGGTCAGCTTCTGCTGGACGAAGATCAACGCGACCGCGATCAGCGGCAGGATGTTGAAGTACGGGCCGAGGTAGACCATCCCGCCCATGTTCTCCGGGGTGCTGACGAACGGGATCTTCTCGGACCACCAGGCCAGCATGTCCGGGGCGGACAGATTCGGGATCCACCCCATGAACGACTCCAGCCGGAAGAACACGCTCTCCTGAAGGCAGAAGTACAGCCCCATGAACACCGGCATCTGCGCGAACAGCATCAGGCACCCGCCCATCGTCGAGAGCGGGTTGACCCCGTGCGCGAACATCAGCCGGGCCTTCTCCTGCTGGAGCAGTTGCGGGTTGTCCTTGTACTTCTCCTGGAGCTTGTCCAGCTCCGGCTTGAGCTTCGCCATCTTCTCCTGCATCCGGGCCATCATGATCTGCTGCTTGCGGCTGGGCAGCAGCAGGATCAGCCGGACCATGACCGTCAGCAGGATGATCGACAGGCCCCAACTCGGGACCACACTGTGCAGCCCGCCGAGGACCCAGTGCATGATGTTGGTGAACGTGATGACCAGGTCCGACCACCAGATCATGTTGGCCAGCCGGCCGAAGAAGTTCGGCGAGTGGTAGTCGGTCATCGTCCGCAGGGTCAGGTCGTCCATGTACCGGTAGATGGTCTCGTCCGGGACCGACCACTCGTCCTTGAGCTGCCACAGCAGCCGGACCTTGACCGGGCCGTCGTAGATCAGGTATCGGTGCGACACCCCCGGCTCGCCGGCCTGCGGGTCCAGCTCGCGCGACACGGCCCGGAACGTCACGTCGGACAGGTACGGCAGTTGGGGGTCGTCGTCTGGCCCCGGCTCGCGGGTCGGGCGGACGTACTCCCAGGCCGACTTGGCGACCGCCGGGTCCTGGGTGTTGTCCAGCGCCAGCGCGCTGGCGAAGTACTGCGTCCCGACCGCGGCGTAGGTGAACGACCCGTCCTCGATCACGCTGCTGTCCACCCGCTCCCCGCCGTGCTTGGTGTTGACCGCCCCGGCGTCCTCGATGGTCCGCTTCGCCCCGCCGGACCGGGTCCGCCACCCGACCATCACGTTGCGGTAGCCGTAGGTGTACCACTCGCCCTCGATTGGCAGGTGCCGCGGGCCGGCGATCTGGTAGCGGAACTTGGCAGCGTCCTTCACCCGCCCCGGCTGCGGCTCAATGTCCAGCTTCAGCCCGACGTGGTAGTCCTTCGGGGCCAGAGTGTAGGTCTTGCGGAGCTTCAGGAAGTACGGTGCGCCGAGTTCCGTCTCGAACACGACCCGCCACTCGCCGCCGTCGGCCGGCTGGTGCCGCTCGACGATGGTCCAGGTCCGTTCGCCTAGTTCGACAGACGGATGGGGGTCGTCCTTGACCGGGTAGTGCAGCAGCACGTAGGACGGCTCGGTCAGCGACCCGGCCAGGTCCGCCGAAACCTTCCCCGGCGCGAGGTCCGGCACGTCGTCGGCGTGCGGGTTCGCGTGCAACTCCGTCAGGCTGACCCGCGGCCGGGTCACACCGGGGATGAGCCGCAATACCTGCGACTGGCCGTTCCGCTTCACCTCCAGCCCGAGCCGGTTGGCCTCGTAGAACCGCGTGAGGACCACCTGCTGGACGGACGCCCCGCGGGTGTTCAGCAGCACCTTCTTGTAGAACGAGCCGTCGCCTAGCGCGATCAACTCCTGCGGCTCGGACGACTTTACGGCGGCCGGCGGCTTCTGGGCCAGGGGGCGGGTCATTTCGGCCGCGGCGTAGAATCCGCCTGTGACCGACTGGAGCAGCGTCGCCCGCGACGGCGGCGGAAGCGGCGGCAGGGCGGCGTAGGCGTCGGCCGGCGGCGCCCCCAGGCCCACCGCCCCGGTCAAGGCTCCGACCAGCTCGCGGGCCGGCGTGGGCGGCTCTGGCGGCTTGACCTCCGGCTTCGGGAAGTAGGTCTTCTCGATGTACCAGGCCCCGCCAACCAGGCCGGCGGCGAGTGCGAGAAACAGGAGGACGTTCGGGAGGTGCTGGCGCATTGGTACTCGGCCGGGGGTCCGCCGGCGACGGCCGGACGGCATGAGGTCATCGTATCGATCGCCCGGAAAGCCGAAAGCCCACCGGGGCACTCGGTGGGCTATTCGCTCGCAACGTCGTGAGGTTTACAGACTACCGGCCTTCCCTCAGGCGGTCACCCAGGAAGTTTTCCAGGTCCGGAATGTCGTAGATTTTCTTGACCGTCTTCTCCACGTCGTACTCGACCCGCCGGAAGGTGATCGTCTCGTCGGCCAGGGTGATGTAACACGCCCGCCAGTTGCCGTCGCGCGGCTGCCCCACCGAGCCGACGTTGCACAGGGTCTTGCGGCCGTCGAGCTTGTACGACCCGCCGACGTCCTCGGGGCTGAGGAATTGCAGGTTCTCGGTGAACACGCCGGGGACGTGCGTGTGCCCCTGGAAGCAGTACTTCTCGACCAGGGCGAAGATCCGCTCCATCTTCCGCTGGTTGTAGATGTCTTCCGGGAAGACGTACTCGTTGAGCGGATTGCGGGCGGACCCGTGGACGAACAGGTGGCCGTTCTCCCGGTGGCTGCGAGGCCGCTCGGCCAGGAACTCCCACCGCTTCTCCCGCAGCGGCCGCGGTTCGCTGCCGGACTCCAGCTGCGCCCGCGTCCAGAAGATGGCCCGCTCGGCGGAGGCGTTGAACCCGTCCGGGTCGAACATCGCCCCCTGGTCGTGGTTGCCCATCAGCACGACCTGGCAGTCCATGACCAGGTCGATGCACTCCCGGGGGTTCGGGCCGTACCCAACCACGTCGCCCAGACAGTACACCTCGGTGATGTTCTGGGACTTGATGTCGTCCAGCACCGCCTGGAAGGCTTCCAGGTTGCTGTGAATGTCGCTGATAATGGCCTTCACGCCGAACTCTCTGGCCGGGCCGGACGGGGGGAGCCCGTGGGGCGAACCACGGTCAATTGACAACTATAGTTCACGGGACCGTTTCGGGAAGCCAACTCACTTTACCGCCGCGCCCGAATATCCGTCAAGTTGACCGGTCCGGTAAGACGAACGGGCCGCCACGGAGGGCGGCCCCTACACCCGCGTTCCCCCACGCAGTACGTGGAACGGGAAGGCGATCAAACGATTAGCTTGGTAAACGGCTTGGGCTTATCGACGATCCGGATTGGCCGGCCGCCGGCTGTCTCGTTCTCCTTGGTGTGGTCGATCCCCAGCACCTCGCAGACCGTGCCGAGGAAGTCCTGCGTGCCGACCTTCTGGTCCTCGACGGTTGCGCCTTCCTTGTCGGTCTTGCCGATCACCCGGCCGCCCTTGAGGCCGCCGCCGAACATCGCCAGGGACCAGGCCCGCGGGTAGTGGTCCCGGCCCGGCTTGGACCCGCGGGTGTTGATGTGCGGGGTCCGGCCGAACTCGCCCATCCAGACCACCAGCGTCGAGTCGAGCAACCCCCGGTCCTTCAGGTCCTCGATCAGGGCCGACGCCGCCGCGTCCACCTGCCCCGAGAGGGTCTTCACCCGGGCGAAGTTATCCAGGTGGGTGTCCCACCCGCCGAGCGTCACCTCGACGAACGGCACCCCGACCTCGACCAACCGGCGGGCCATCACCACCCCCTCGGCGAACCGCCCGCTGCCGTACTTCGATTTGTTCGCCGACGGCTCCTGAGTCAGGTCGAAGGCTTTGGCTTCCTTCGACCGCATCAGCCCGACCGCCCGGTCGTAGGTGGTCTTGTGGTCGGTGGCCACGCCGGCCCGGTACTCGTGGTAGAACGCCTTCTCCATCTGCTCCAGCAGGCCGAGCCGGTTGGCGAACTGCTTCTCCGAGACGAGGGTCTTCAGATCCTCGACGCCGCGGGCCGGGTCGGTGACGATCAGCGGCTGGTGCTTCGAGCCGAGGAAGCCGGACCCGAAGCCGCGATTGCCGATGCTGACGAAGTTCGGGACGGCCGTGGCCGGGTCGCCGAGTTCGGCGGAGACGATCGCCCCGAGGCTCGGGTAGACCAGCCCGCCCTGCCCCTCGCGGTAGCCGGTGTGCAGGTTGTACTTGGCCCGCGGGTGCGCCCCCTCCGGGGTGGACATGCCGCGGACCAGTACCCCGTGGTGCATCTGCTTCGCCAGCTTCGGCAGGTGTTCGCTGATCTGCACGCCCGGGACGCTGGTCGGGATCGGTTTGAAGTCGCCGGCTCCCTTGCTGTCGGGCTTCAGGTCGAAGGTGTCCTTGTGGCTGGGGCCGCCGTCCATCCACAGCAGGATGCAGCTCTTGTGCTTGCGTGCCCCGGGCGGGACCGGCGCCTCGGCGGCGTGGCCGGCGAGCACCTTCAGCCAGCCGGACATCGACGCGACCCCGACGCCGGCGGCGGACAGCCGCAGGAAGTCCCGGCGGGTCTTCTCGGAACGGAACATGGGTCCTGGCTCCATAAGCCCACGGGCGAGGCCCGTGAGGGTCATCGTACCGTCGTGAATTCGCTGCTATTCAGCACGGCCCAAAGGATGTCGCTGTATGCCTCGGCCGGGGTACTCGCCCGGACCGTATACGCTCTCAGTCGAGCGACCTCAGCGGCCGTCGGCTTGCGTGACAGGGCGGCGAGGTAGATCGCCTCGAACGCCTCGACCGGCCGCGCCCCCGGCGGCACAAGCGCCCGGACTGCGGCCGGGTTGCCGACGATCCGGGAGTTCATCAGCTTCAACGCTTGCGGGATACCGGCCTCGTAATCAGTGGTGCTGGCCTGCTCCGCGCCGGCCAGGAAGAACTGTACGAACTGGTCGCGCGGGGTGTTGCCGCCGGGGCGGTTGGCCCCCTTCGGCGCGGCGATGCGGGCGCCGGTCCCGAACCCGGTCACCTTCGCCAGGCTGTCGAAGAGTTGCTCGGGAGTCATCACCTTGACCGCCATTCTGGCGAAGAGCGCCGGGTCAGTATCCGTCCCAGGCGCCTTGCTCGTCCGCTGGTAGGCCCGGCTCGCGCAGATGGCCCGTGTCAGGTGCTTCAGGTCGAACCCGCTGGCCACGAACTCCCGGGTCAGCGCGTCGAGCAATTCCGGGTGCGATGCGAGCGCGTCCTCGTGCATGTCGTCGATCGGGTTGACGAACCCGCGGCCGAAGTACTGCGCCCAGGTGCGGTTGACCATCGCCCGTGCGAAGTACGGGTTCGTCGGGCTGGTCAACCACCGCGCCAGCACCGGCCGGTACGGCTCGGCCGGGGTCAGCTTCGGCTCCGGTCCGCCGAGGAACTTCGCCGACACGGACTTGGCGGACTCGGGGAAGAAGTCCTTGAGGCGGCTCTTGACCGGCAACTCGCGGACGCCGATCTGGGTGTTGTCCCCACCCCGGTTGGCGTTGCGCGGGTTCTGCGGCTGGACCTTGGAGAAGAACGCCGCCATGCCCCAGTACTCCTCCTGCTTCCAGCCGGTGAACGGGTGGTTGTGGCACTGGGCGCACTGGAGCTGCACGCCCAGGAAGTGCTGGGTGACGGTGTCGGTCAGCTTGTCCACCGACCGGTTGGCCAGGAAGTACGTCACCGCCGGGTTCTCCTCGACCGTGCCGGTCGCGGTGACCAGGTCGGAGACAAACTTGTCCCACGGGGTGTTGGCGTTGAACTGCTCGGTCAGCCACTTCACGAGCGGCTCGCGCAGCACGAACCGGTTGGCCGAGTCGCGGGGGAACAGCTTCGGCACCCACAGGTCGGCCTGGTGTTTGCCGTACGATTCGCTCGCCAGCAACTCGTCGATGAGCTTCGCCCGCTTCTGCGGGTCGGCACTGTCGAGGAACTCACGGGCCTTCTCGGCGGTCGGGACGACTCCGGCCAGGTCCAGGTATGCCCGACGCAGGAACTCCTCGTCGGAGGCAGCGGGGCCGGCCGATACCTTGGCCTCGGTCAGCTTGCGGTCGATGTGCTGGTCGATCAGCCGGGAGACCTCTGCGACCGGGCTGGGGTTCGCCTTCGCCCGGGGAGTCGGCTTGGGTGTCGGTGTCGGCTCGGCTGGCTTCGCCTCGGCGGCCTTCCGCCGGTTGGCCTCAGCCAGCTTCTTCCGGAGCTTCTCCTTGTTGATTTGCTGCTTGGTCTTGGGCGGGTCGGCGGCAAGCCCGACCCGTTCGACGGCCAGCCCAGCGGCGGCGAGGGTCAGGGCGGCGAGCAACAAGGAGGCAGCAGGTCGCATGTCCGGGGCTCCGCACGGGCGGCCAAATCGGCCGACGGTGTATTAAACCATGCTACCCGCCCGGGGTTCCGCAAGGAAAAATGAGAAGGCCCGCGGCGACGCCGCGGGCCTCCACCGACAAGTCAGATCATCACTTCCCGCCCAGGGCACCGAGGAAGATCAGCCCGATGTAGACCGGTACACAGATCAGCGCCAGGATGCACTGGACCATGCCCATGATCCGGCCGATCTGAGTCATGCCCCGTCCTTCGGGGTCCATCCGACCTTCATCCATCGCTTTGATGTCTGCGTTGCCCATCACCCAGGCCATGATTCCGAAGATTAGACAGACCGCCCACCCGAGAATCCCGAAGATCAGGATCGTTACCCCACGGTGGGGCGCGTAGCTGCCGCCTCGCCGTCGCTTCCGCTTGCGGGGGCGATCCTCCTCCTCTTCCTCGTCCCGCCGACGGCGGCGGGGCCGGTCGTCCTCCTCTTCCTCTTCGTC
>DATLIF010000069.1:0-5830 GCA_035539575.1 Fimbriiglobus sp.
GGACCGGGATGCTCCGGACAGCTTCAACCCTGACGAGAAGCGCGAGTTCCGCGAGGCGCGGCGCCTGGCCGAACTGGCCTTGAGTCGCGAAGAGCGGGACGCGCCAGCCCCGGCGAAGAAGGCGGCCAAGAAGGCCGCCAAGAAGGCCGCGGCCCCGGCGGCCCCGGCGCAGGTTGCGCCAAGCCGGCCAGCACGGCGGCCCCGCACCGCAGCCGACCGGCGCAACTACCTCGCCGACCTGATCGACGCCGAGCTGGGCCGCGACGACCCGTACCTGGATGAGCGTCGCGGCGTGTCCGACGCACCCTCGGCCCGGGACCGGCTGGAAGCAATGCGCGACCGGCTGCGCAACGGGGAAGGCAACTATGGCAACTTCCGCGACCTGCGGGAGGGCGACGCCCTGACGTCGCGCCGCACCGAGGCTGGCCAGGAGAACGTGTTCGGCCGCATCGCGCGCCAGTTCGAGGAACTGTTGCCGGAGCGGGCAGACGAGCGCCCGGAGCGGCGCCGGAACGCGGCCAAGAAGGCAGCGAAGAAGGCAGCCCCAACACCGCCAACCCCCGAGCCTGCACCGGCGGCGCCAGCGAAGAAGGCGGCCAGGAAGACCGCCCCGTCCGGGCGCCCACTGGGCGACGACACACCGTCCACTGAGGGCATTTCGGACCCGGAGCTGCGGCGCCAGATTGATGAGGTCCTTGACGGTCGGGCTGTCGATGCAAACGGCCGCCCGATCCGTTCCCGCGCTGGCATGAACCGGCGGATCCGGGACATCGCACAAGCGCACCTAGTTCGGGCCCGGGAGCGGCGGGACGAGCGGCCGATCGGCGAGTGGAACGCCGCCGTCCGGGACCGGGACGCCGCCAACCTCACGGCCCGGCGGGTCACGGGCGGGGAGCAAAGGGAATTGGGAGCCCCGGCCGCCGGTCGGGTTAACGTGTCCCGCATCCAGCCCGGCGACCGGATTCTGGTGGAGCGTGGACGCGAAGATTCGTGGGGGCTGTCGAACCGGCTCACCGGTTCAACGCCGGTTACTTTCGTCCGTTCCGAGGTAGTGGCCCGAAACCGGGCCGGCTTCAGCGGGCGTGGCCAGCAAGCCCGGCGGCAGCTCATCTTTCGCGACGACAACGGCAACGAGATCGTCATTGGTGCCGGCAACGGGCTCCCCGGTAACCAGACGATGCGTCTCGCCCGGGACACTCCCGACCGGTCCGGCAACGCGCCCTCGGCACCGGCCGCGCCCGCGGCCCCGCGCCTGGCCGCGAAGCCGCCCGCCGCACCTGAGGCGCCGGCTACCCCGGCCGAACCCAACCTTGACCGGATGAGGGTTGGGGAACTCCGCGAGCTGGCCCGGGAGCGGTCCCTGCCGGTGACGTCTGGCATGCGCCGGGCCGAAATCATCGACATGATCCGCAACCCGGAGCCGGCCCAGCGTGTTGCCGCGGCCAAGAAGGCGGCCAAGGCGGCCAAGAAGGCGGCCCCCCCCGCCCGCCAGCCAGCAGACGAATGGGAGGAGGCACTCGTTGGCCTGGACCTGGCCAACATGCGGGCCATTGCCCGCAACGAGAGCATGGGCGGGATCACTGCCCGCAACGAGGAGGCGTACCGGATTGCTTTGGCCGAGCGGTTCCGCAACCTCGCCAGCCGCCGCAGGCCCGAAGGTCGCGACTTCCTCCTCAACCACCTCCGCGAGTCCCGCAACCGGGCCCTCCAGCGTCAACAACTGGAGGACCGCACCCTGCGGGACCGGTACGACCAGTCCGCCACCCGACGTCAGGCACTGCGGTGGATGGAGTACTACCAGGCGCCAGCCCTGTCCCGGCTCGCCGAGTCGCTGGGTGTGACCCTCCCGCCCCGGGCCAGTGCAGCCCGGCTGCGGGAAGCGATCCTCGACGCCCGCACCGACTGGCCGGAGGACTACTCCACCTGGAACGTCAACCGGATGCGTGACGAGCTGGAGCGGCGTTTCCCGGGCACGCGCGCCCTGTGGGACACAATGCCCGCCGGCTCGATGCATCGCGAACTCAGCGAGGACGACGCCCGGGTCGCCCGCGGCGAGAGCCGCGACACGCGTCTGGCTGAGGCGATGGTTCAGGTTCGCCGCGTTGAGCAGGAGCGGCTGGACGAGGCCGAGGCGCTGGCCAACGCCCGGGCCCGGGCGCAGGAGTCACGCGCCCACCCGGATGGCGTGGCCAACATGAATCCCCAGGATCTGCGTGACCTGGGGCAGGAGTGGGGTGTCCCTGACGCTGGCACTCTGGCCTATGACGATCTGGTTGCCGCGGTCCGCAAGGCTGGCGGTTTGTCGCCTCGCGCGTTGAGCCAGTCTGCGTTCACCCGTCAGCAGCTGGAACGGATGACCCAACCTCAGCTGCGGACGTTGGCCACGCATCGTGGCCTGAACACGGCGAACCTGGACTCGAAGGCCGACCTGATTGGCGCTATCGCGTCCCAGTTCCGTTCGTCGAACGCTCCGCCGCTGCGGGACCTGGCCGAGTCGTTGCGCACGGCCGGGTCGGCGCAGGCACGTCGGGACCTGTTGGGTGCGCACCTTGACGGCGACTATGGCGGCCTCAACGTCCGCATCCGCGAGGTAGATGTTTCGGGGAACACGGTCAATTTCAGCGGTGTGATCATGCGGCAG
This sequence comes from Fimbriiglobus sp., assembly GCA_035539575.1. Classification (GTDB taxonomy): domain Bacteria; phylum Planctomycetota; class Planctomycetia; order Gemmatales; family Gemmataceae; genus DASSAT01. The sequence goes on from DATLIF010000069.1 coordinate 2,642, forward strand.
GACGGGAGCCCGGCCGGTACGGTTTCGCGCCGCATCACGCTGCCCAATGCGCAGGGCCGGGGCGGCAAGGTTTACAACGCCTACCTGACCATCCCGTCGGATGAGCAGGGTTCCGGATTCGCGGAGGAGTGGAACAACAACCTGTTCGACTGGTACAAGCGCTCGGGTATCGACGAGGTGACGGTTACCGCGAACATTGACGTCGGAGGCTATGCGTGGGCCACTAAGGGGTTCGACTTCGCAAGCAAGAGCGCCGCCGACGGCATCCTGGACGGGCTGGCCAATTTTGTTCAGAGGGTGCGTCAAGCGGACTGGGACAACCTGAGCAGCTCGCACCGGTACGACATTTCGCGGGTGTTCGGCGCCAATTTCGATCCTGATGATGTGCGGCGCCAGCTGGTTGAAGCTGAGGCCCTTCTTGCTCGGGCGCGCAGTACCCGGTTCGGTCGGGCCGATTTCCCGTCGGCTTATGAGGTGTCTCAGATTGGTCGGGCCTCGGGCCAGGGAGGTCGGGACGCGAGGTGGTTGGGTAAGGGGTACCTGCTGGGCAAGTCTTGGTCGGGGCGGATGTACCTATAACTCATTCGTACGGGTACCATGGGGTAAAGAAAGGGGGCGACAATGGACGCCGAAATGGACAAGAAGGTAATCAAGGCTCGGTCCCGGCTGCTACGCGAATGGGATGCCCAATGGACCGCGCAGCAGATCAAGCGCGGAGTCGACGGCCCCGTGCCGCCCGGCCGCCCCAAGGGCTCGGACTACAACCAGCTAGTCCCGTCCATGGAATCCAGCGGGGCCGCGCTCGACGTCTTCAACGCGCGGGCCGCTGCAATCATGAAGATGGGCCCCAAGGAGCTGGGCCTGCTCGACGAGGAGGACTAGGAAATGTGCAACTGCAACACGAACAAGGCGGCACAGGTCGCCAAATCGAAGACGGTTTACCGAGTGGAGACGCCGGGCGTGACGAAGGAGTTCGACGACGAACCCGAGGCCCGCGTGTTTGCCGCTATGCACAACGGACGTATCGTCATCAAATCGAAGTAGTGCCTGAGGCGCGTTTCTTGTAGACGCGCCTCAAACGATCTACACTGCGCTCAACTACCGTGACTGTGCTGAGGGCCGGCGATAGCTCAGAAGAGGCTATCCGAAAGGCCCTCAGATGAATTTCCAGATTCCAGACACGGACCAGCTCGGGCGGTTCACGGTCACGGCTCTCCGCGAGCTGGGACTGGAGGCGTCCGCCGAGTACGACCGGCTCCTGACTGAGTTCCGCACCGCGCCTGAGAACGCGAGCGACGAGGCCCTCGACTACATGGAGGACCTGCTCACCTTCACGACGTCGATCGACGAGGAGATCGGGTCCCGCGCTAACCGCGCCAACCGCCTCGCCGGCCACATCACGAAGGCTGACACCGAGCCGGAGCCGACCCCCGAGGAGACTCCCGCCCCGGTCACTGCCGGGGCCAACGTCCCGGAGATCACGACCACGGCCACCCAGGCGCAGGTCGAATTCACCACCTCCACCACGCCGTCTGTGGCGCAGGTCGCCGCGAGCACGACCCAGACGGTGACCGAAACCCCGTCCGAGCCTGAGGACGAGATGGCCGGCGCCAAGTTCACCCTCATCGCGGCCCCGGATGTCGGCTTCGCTGCCGGCTCGGAGCTGAAGACGTGGAAGGACGTCGCGCAGGCGTTCGTCAACCGGTCAGCCGGCTACCGGGGTTCGACCTCGGTTCAGCAGCACCCGGTGGCGCAGGTTCGCCGCGACTTCCCGGACGAGTTCTCCATGCTGGAGCACGACTCGGACGAGCAGCTTAAGATCAAGTTTGATGGGCTGCGCGACGAGAAGCGCCTCGAAGGCGGCTCGCTGCTCGCAGGCGTCGGCTGGTGCGCCCCGTCCGAGACGATCTACACCACCTGCTCGCAGGTCACCATCGACGGCATCCTCTCGGTGCCCGAGATCGGTGCCCGACGTGGCGGCATCCGCCACAACACCGGTATCGAGTTCGACTCGATCTTCGGAGCCGGCACCGGCTTCAACATCCTCACCGAGGCGCAGGTCATCGCCGACACCGTGAAGACGTGTGTCGCCATCCCGTGTCCGTCGTTCGTGGACGACCGGCTCAAGGTTGCGGTGCTCTGCCTCACCGGCGACATCCTCCAGAACCGCGGCTACCCGGAGTTCGTCTCCGAGTTCGTCCAGGGCGCCATCGCAGTCCAGGCCCACAACGTCAACCGGCAGATCATTGCCGACATCGTTGCGGCCTCCACCGCGGTCTCCCTGGCCGGCGAGCCGTTCCTCTCGGACGGTTCGGTGGTCTCCAACGTCATGTCCGGCGTTGAGCTGGCCGTGGTCGACATCAAGTACCGGCTGCGTCTCCAGCGTTCGGCCACCATCGAGATCGTTCTGCCGTTCTGGCTGAAGGCTCAGATGCGCGCCGACTGGATCCGCCGCAACGGCCCCATGGACCCGGACCTGGCCGACAGCCAGATCGAGGCCATGTTCCGCACCCGCGGCGCCAACGTGCAGTGGGTGTACGACTGGCTGGACGCCTTCTCGGGCGTCTCGGGCGGCATGGGCGCGGACACTCCGGTGACCGCTCTGCCGACCGCGCTCCAGTTCCTGGCCTACCCGGCCGGCACCTGGGTTGTGGCCCGCCAGGACGTGATCCGCCTCGACTCGATCTACGACTCGACGAACATCACGACCAACAAGGTCACGCAGCTGTTCATGGAGGACGGTTTCCGGGCGATGCAGTTCTGCCCGCTGAGCCGGGTCTACTCCATGACGATCTGCCCGAACGGTGCAACCGGCGCCCAGCGCGAGGTTGACTGCGTTACCCCGTAACCAGGAGTCAGGGGGCCCGGCAACGGGCCCCCTTAAAGCCATGAGGAGGTTCAAATGGCGGTAGTTCCAAAGGCGCTCCCGGCCTCGGGATCCTCGACGCTCTTCACTGGGGCAGTCGACTTCCACGGCTTCTCGTACAACAACGGGTCGGGCGGCGCGGGCGTCATCACGTTCTACGACAACACCGCGGCATCGGGTCGCGTGATCTACCAGGAGTCGGTGGCGACGGTCACGGCCATCACCCGCGACTTCACCACCCCGATCCGCACGACCATCGGTCTCACCGTCAACCTGTCGGCCGGCACTGCGTCCGGCTCCGCGTGGCTGGACTAAGACATGGC
>DATLIF010000070.1:0-9979 GCA_035539575.1 Fimbriiglobus sp.
CGATCTTCCAGAGCGAGTCGGCGGCCCGCGCGCGGGCCGCGGCGTCGGCGGCCGAGAGGGCCGCGACGTGGCCGGGCACCGCCTCGCGGGTCAGGCCGCTGGTATCGACCCCCGGCGAGGACGTGTCCCAGTTGCCCCAGACCGCCAGGCCGACCACGGCCAGGGCGAGCAGCAGGGCGACCGCGAGGAAGACGCGCATGGTACTCGGCTTCCCGGTTCGGGGGAGCTTTCGCCGACCGCTGACCGTGCGAGCGGGTCCGTCAGGCCCACGGACGCCCGGTCGCACCAAGGGTTGCGGTGGGGTGCGGGGCCGCCTCCGGAATCTGCTACTTCTTGAGCTTACTCTCCAGGTCGATCTCCACCTTGCCGTCGGCCGGGACCCGTTGCTTCAGCGGCGTCTTGGTGATGTCCCGGTACGCCGCCGGGACGACCGAGTCCGCCTTCTTCTTCTTCTCCTCCGCTTCCCGCTGCTTCGGGGAGTTGCGCATGAAGAACTCCCGCTTCTGCGCCTCGTTCATCTGCATCGGGTTGCCGCCGCCGGGCATGTTCGGGACCTCGTCAATCTTCACGGTAATCTTGTAGTCCCCGGGCACCGCCCCGTCGTCGGTGCTGAACGTCGTGAGGCGGAACTCCCCGTCGGAGTTCGTCCGCCCGGAGGCGATGTTCCCGTTGCCGTCCGCCGGGGTGAAGACAACGGTGGCACCCGGCAGGGGCTTTCCGTCCAGCGAGATTCGGCCGGACACCTTGACCGGCTTGGCCGAACCGCCGCACGCGGCGGCGGTCAGCAAGGCGGTCCCGACCATCCACCGGAACACAGTGCGCCTTCGCATGTCACTCTTCCTGGGTTCGGGGCCGCGAAGCGCCGCCGCTGGAGGATCGGGGGGATCCGCTGCGGGGAGTCCCGCGGCCCCGGACGGGTTGACACCACGCGGCCCCCCCAGCGACCGGGGCCGGTTCTACTGGTTGTTCACCACTAGGCCGTCGCGGCGCAGGCCGAGCTTGATGTACGACACGTGGTCGATGCTCTGCGGGATGAACCGCACCGACCCGTCGGCGAACGCGAAGTTGGCGCCGCCGCTGTGGTTCGACTTGAACCCGTTGTTCACCTGCCAGTTCTGCAGGCCGCGGTTGTCGGGCCCGCACCCGCCCTCGACGTCCCCCGAGGTGACCGGGTAGTTGATCGGCACAAGGACGCCCATGTGGGCCTGTCCGGAGTCGAACGAGAGCAGGCCCCGTCCGTTCTGGTCGCCGCCATAGGGGTCGCGGGCCCAATACAGGTGCGGGTCCCCCTTATCCAGCAGGGTCTCGCCGATCATGATGGTGTTCGAAGATCCGTCGGTGATGTCCGAGAAGGTCTTGGCCCCGAACCAACCGGTCAGATGTTCGCCGCGGTGGAAGAAGCCGTTGCTGGTCGAACAGGTCACACCCGGCAGGCCGACCGACCGCGCGTAGGTCGGGTCGCAGAACTGGCCGAACGGGTTGAACCCGCACTGGTCGCCCTCTTGCCCCATCCCCTGGTTGCCCACGTAGGTGCTGACGAGGAAGGTTTGGTGGTTGCTCGACGGGCAGTGCTGGTACGGCAGGGGGCTCCGAGGAATGACCCCGGCCGTCCGCGCCCGGGTGATGACGTCGATCCGCGGCTGGCCCAGCCCCAGCGACGCGATCGGCCGGTAGACGTTCTCCTGCTCCATGTACGGCAGGATGTACAAGTGCCAGCTTCCCTGGTCGTGCTGCCACCCGCCGTCGCCGGCCCACCCACCGCTGCTGCCCCAGTCGGAGCCCATCATGCCCCCCGGCGGGAACTTGCCGGCGCCGTCGTGGTGGTTGTGGACGGCCAGGCCCAGCTGCTTGAGGTTGTTCTGGCACTTGAGCCGGGCAGCGGCCTCCCGGACCTTCTGCACCGCCGGCAGTAAGAGGCCGATGAGGATCGCGATGATCGCGATCACGACCAACAGTTCGATCAGCGTGAACCCCCTCGCCGAGGGCCACCATGACCGTGGGCGGAAAACGCGCATACGTACGCCTCCGCAAGAGGAAACCGGCCGAAGAAGACATGGCCCACCTGTTGGCGCTGCCACCCCCTCGGCTGAGGACACACTCCGCTCGGACCGGGCCTCGATCCGGGGCCGACTCGGACCGGCCCGCGCGGGCCGGGTTATGATCCCGCCGCCCCGTTCTCGATCTGGGCCAGCGCCTGCCGGGCCAGTTCGCGGGTCGGCGGGGTGCTGTCCTGGAGCCGCTCGCGCAGCTCCGGGGCCGCCGGGGCGGCCGCCGGGCCGAGCCGCACGAGGGCCTGGACGGCGTAGAACCGGACGGTCGAATCCGGGTCCCCGGTCGCCCTGGCAAGCGCCCGTACCGACTCCTCCTCGGGAGGGGTCAACTTGCCCAGGGCCACGGCCGCCCGCCACCGGTCGGCGACGTTCCGGCTCTTGATCTGTAGCTGCCAGTAACTCGCGGACCGGCCCTCGAACCGCGGTCCGGGGTCACACCCGGCCAGCGCGACACCGAAGGCCAGCCCCCAGAAGCCCGCGATCCAGAATCGTCGCTGCGCGTGATTCATGACACGGCAATCCCCGCTACCGGGCGCGACCCGCCGGTGCCACTCAGGGTAAGTAAAAGTGTGCCGTATCGGACCCGACGGGGTGAACAAGACTGTTTAATGAAATCTTGCACACCCTTTATGAATTCTGCAAACTGGGTGCGCGCCTCGCTGTAGTCGCCTTGAACACGGGGGCACCCGATGCGGCGGATAAAGCGCGTAGCGGTCGCCGTGAACATGAACAAGGCTTACGACCGGCAGGTGGTGGCCGGGATCGCCCGGTTCGCCCGCCGGCGGAATGACTGGAGCCTGTACACGGAGGACGAGTCGCTGGCCAAGCTGCCCGACCTCGGGAGCTGGCACGGCGACGGGATCATCGCCGATCTGGACGACCGCCGCCTGGCTCGGGCCGTCGCCCAGGTGGGCGTCCCGGTGGTCGGGTTCGGCGGCGCGCAGTCTCCCGCGGACCCGTTGGCCAGCCGTCACTACGTGGCCAGCGATGACGTGTCGATCGGCCGACTGGCTGCCGACCACTTGCTCCAGCGCGGGTTCCGGCAGTTCGCGTACTACGGCGAACCGCCGACCGCGCTGAACCCGTGGTCCGCGCGGCGCGGCGAGGCGTTCCGGCAGCGGGTCGAAGCGGCCGGGAATCCGTGTGCGGTTTACACCGGCCGGTACGCCATTCCCGTGCGCTGGGAACCGCTCCTGAAGGGGCTGACGGAGTGGCTGGCGCGGCTGCACACGCCCCTGGGGCTGATGGCTTGTCACGACGCGCGGGCCCGGCACGTGTTGGAGGCGTGCCTCCGGGCGGGACGGCGGGTGCCGGACGACGTGGCCGTGATCGGCGTCGATAACGACGACGTGATGTGCGACCTCGCCCACCCGCCCCTGAGTAGCGTCATCCAGGGGACGCACCGGATGGGCTACGAGGCGGCCGCCCTGCTCGACCGGTTGATGGGCGGCGATCGGCGGCGGTCGTGGATCGTGGTCGAGCCGGTCGGCGTCGTTACCCGCCGCTCGACGGACGTGCTAGCGGTCCAGGACGACAAGGTCGTCGAGGCGATTCGGTTCATCCGCGACCACGTCGCCGACGGGCTGCAGGCGGCCGACGTCGCCCGCCATTCGCGGCTCTCCCGCGCCGCCCTGGACCTGCACTTCCGGCAGGCGCTTGGCCACACCATTCACGACGAGATCCATCACACCCAGGTCGCCCGGGCGCAGGGTCTCCTCACCACCACCGACCTGCCCCTTAAGCAGGTGGCCCAGTACGCGGGGTTCAGCAGCGTGCAATATATGACCACGGTGTTCCGGCGGGAGTTCGGACATGCCCCCGGGCACTACCGCCTCCTGTACCTTAACTAGGTGATCGAGCACCGCACCAGGACTCACCGGCGGCCAGTCCGGACTTCGGCCTGGTCGCGTTGGCGTACTCCAAGCGTGCGACTTCGGCTGAACTCGCCGCACGAGTTCAACACAGCGATGCGGGCTGAAGCCTGGGAACGGCTCGCGAAGTGAGTGGAACCGTTATGCGACGCTTGCAAATGCACGCCGCGGTGCTGGGCTCAGTCCTCCTGACCGGCACCGACGAGGGGACAGCAGGTGTTCCCGGCCCGCCGCCGGACCGGGCACTGCTCCGCCTGACGGTCAAGGACCTCGGCCCGCTGGGCACGGGGTCGAACATGTTCCGCACGGGCCTGGTCCATTCCTCCGGGGTCGTTTTCGTCGGCACCTACGGCCCGGCGCCGGCCCACGTCTGGAAATACGACCCGCGCACTGGGCAGCTGACCAAGGTCGGCTCGCCCGGGGAGTACCAGCTCGACAGCATGGTCGAGGCGCCCAACGGCAAGATCTACATCGGGACCGCTTACAATGCCATCGTCTACGAGTTGGACCCGGCCACGGGGCGGATCCGCAGCCTCGGTACGCCACCCGTCGAATCCACCTCGTGGATCTTTACCATGATCCACACCCGGGACGGCGAAATCTACGGGGCCAAGGGCGTGGGCCTATTCCGCCTGGACTGGCGGACTGGCAAGATGGAGGGCCTGGGCCTTGTGCCGGGCGACCACACCACGCCGGGGCCGGGCGCCAGCAACCCCATCGTGCGGACACTGGAAGAGCGCCCGGACGGCGTCCTCTGGGGGGACACCAACCGTTGGGTCTTCACCTACGACCCCCGGACCCGCAAGATCACGTCGGTCGCCGACGTCGTGGCCTACGACGATGCTTGCTACGCGGTCATGCATGCCCAAGGGCCGGCGCCGGTCGCGGATCTTTATTTCAATGTCTACGCGCGGTTCAGCGGTAAGACGCCCCGGCGGCCCTTCGGCATCTGCCGGGCTGAGACCGGTCGGGTTGAGCCGTTGGAGATCGACGGCCTGCACGCGGACTGTACGCCGTGCGGCTGGTGGCAGCAGGACGGTCAGCCCCGCTGGCTGGTCGCGCAGTATGCGCCCGGCGACGGGATGTCGAGCATCGCCGTCGTGGACGTCGTCCGCCGCAAGGTGGTGGAGCGCTGGCAGGTGCCGGGCCGCGAGATGCCGCCAGCCCGCCTCGCGGGACCGGGACTCTGGTTTATCTCCTCGGCCCGCGGGACCCTCTACCGGGCGGAGCCGGAGAAGAAACGCCTCGTCCCGGTGGCCGTGAACCCCGAGCCCGCCGAGTGTCGCTGCCTGGCCATGTCGCCCGCCGGGCGCCTGGCTGCCTACACCTACGACTGCGGCTTCGCGTTCACGCTCGACCCGAAGACCGGAAAGGCCGTTGACCACGGGCGCGTGGAATTCGACGACCATCGCTGCGTGTTCGGGCCGGCGGCGCTCGCGGGCCCGCGCGGACGCTACCTCCTCGCTAACCACGGCGACACGCTGCCGCGGCTGTGGGTCTCCGACCTAGAAGCCAACCGCCACAAGCCACTCGGCGAAACGGCGATCCAGCTCCTCCGGGCAGGTGACGGCACCGTCTGGGGCCGCCAGGGGCCGCTTTCGCGCGGCGATCTGGAGTTCGTGGCCGACCGCTCGTGGACGCCGGCGCGGGCTGGGGTGCGGGGCAAGCTGTTCCGTTACCGGCCGGGGGAGCAGCGCGTGGAGGTGGTGTCGGGGCTAGGCCCGGTCGGCCCGGTCGCGCAGGTTCCCGGACGGCCTGACAAGCTAGTGGTCGGCCTGGAGAAGGGCGTGGGAGTTTACGACGTCGGACGGCAGAAGGTCGTGGCCTGTGCGGAACTCCCAGCCGCCTTGGCCGCGGCGGTGCCGGATGCCAACGCCGTGTACCTGGTCCTCGCGGATGCGTCCCTGTGGTCCGCCGCGGTGGCGGCGGACGGAACGTTGACGACGAAGCACCTGGCCGCGGACTTCGGCCCCGTGGGCCGCGGCTGCTTCCTACTTCCGCAGAGTCGCTGTCTCGTCGGCGTCGCTGGCGACGGCTCGGTGAATCGGTTCGACCCGCGCTCCAGGGCGATCGGCCGGAGCCCCGGGCGGGTGCCGCCCGGGGCCGGGCCGGCGGTTCACCCGACCGAGGACGTGTGGTACTTTGCCGGCCGGCAAGTCCTGCGGTATGAACTCGGGAGTGCTGCCGATTGTGTTCAAGGTAGTAGGTGACATGGGATTGCCGAAGGCGGGTTACCGTTCACCTCATCCGCGGGGCTTTCGGGGCCGGTATTCTTCACGAAGCCGTACGAAGTTTAGGCGTAAGAGAGTGGGGATCGGCCCAGTCGGGTTTCCTTCCCTAACTCGCTGTCGTGCCTGGTCCGACATGACGAGCCCCGCGGCTCCCTCCTCAGCGGCCGTGCCGTTGCCGCAGAGCACAAGGCTCGGCCTACGGGCCTGGCGCTTCGCCTCGTACAAACCGAGAAGCACATCGCCGGCCACCGCCTGAGACGCCACGTCCCGGGCCTCCGGGATTCGTTTCGCGAGCTCCTCCGCACCCGAGGAGGTTTGAGCGACGACGATGTCGGTGTTGCCAACGTCCATCAGGAGCGAGAGGGTGTTGACAACCTTGCCCGTCACATCGCACCTGAAAGACCCCTCTCGGACGTGGTGCGATGGACAGCTTATTGACTTTGCAGTACAAAGTAAGCGTCACTGCTCCTAGACGTTTTTCGATTGGCCGCGGGCGACCGGCCGGAGGTTGACGTCTCAGCCGTGACGGCCTCGACTGGCACGAGCCCGGGGTCCGAGCACCCGCGCTGAGTTTGACGTGCGAGGGCTGCCACGAGTGGCGCCGGCGCGACGCGGGAGTAAGGGGGACCGACTTGCCCGCAGGACCGCTGACCATCGGGCTTAACGGATCCCTCCACGTCCGCGAGGAACGCCTGTCGATCCGGCCGGACGCGTGCCGCCTGATGTACGTGAGCGACATCCACCTCCGGCGGAACCGCTCCGATCGGCTCTGCCGGCAGGTGATCGAATCCGCGCGCTCCTCCGAGATCGATGCCCTGCTTCTGGGGGGCGACCTGGTAGACGGTGCGACGGAGCTGGGCAGGCTGCGTGACTTGGTCGGCGCGCTCCGCGAGTTCGCGCCGGTCCTCGCGGTGGGCGGCAACCACGACCAATTCGTCGGCATGGATCGTGTGCGCGACGCCGTCGCGGGCGGCGGGGGCCAGTGGATTCACGCGGGCAGCGCCCGCGTCCTTCGCGGTCGGCGGGAGATTGCCGTCTCCGGCCCCGACGCGGCGTCCCTGCCGGGGGGCGATTTCCAGATCCTATGTGCCCACGACCCGCGCGTCTGGAAGACGGCACGCGGGCGCGGCTACGACCTGGTCCTGGCCGGCCACCTCCACGGCTGTCAGGTGGTTGCCTTCGAGTATCGCGACCGCCTGTTCCCCGGCGCGGTTTTCTACCCGTACTGCTACCTGAGCCATCAGGCGGGATCGACCCGGCTGGTGGTCAGCCGCGGCGTGAGCGATCTCGTGCCGTTCCGCTGGCGGTGTCCCCGGGAGGTCGTCTTGTGCCACGTGTGAGGCCGGCGACGCCAGCGAGTGGGCCGACGCACGTTCCGCCCCACGGCGCGCGGTGGAAGGTGATTCGTGAAGGCATCTCGACCACTCTGATCGCGACCATCAGCACGGTTCGCGGGCTGTCACTCCTCCCGTCGGGCTCGCCCGGGACACCGCTGCGCGCCCTGTGCATCGCGGCGTTCGACACGCTTCATGCGATCCGCCGCGGAAAGCGACTGCCGACGTCCGAGCTCAGAGTGCTGGCGGCGCTGCTCGATCTCGGTGCCTGCGCCAATGCAGCTTTCGACCACAAGGCGGGTCGCCGGCGTGAGAGTCGTGGCACCCCTCACCTGCTCGAAGAGGCCGGGATCGGCCCGACCGTGGCGGAATACCTGCGAAGGCTCGGCGACCTGGAGAGCGTTCGCCCGTCGCCGGGCGGAGACCGGTGGCACTTTCAAAACGTGAGTTCGTACCGAGAAGCCGTCGTGCGGCTCTCGCTAGGAATGATCGCCACGGCCGCCTGCGGCGACCAGTGCCTCGACAAGGCGATCGTGGCTACCTACGGTTGCGGCGATCTCAATCTCCTGTTCCGCATCGCGATGCAGTGCCAGATCATCGACGACGTTCTGGACTATCCGCTCGACAGGTCGGCCGGGTTGCCCAGTTTCCTGACGGCTTGCAAATCACTCCCGCAGGCCCTGGAGCTGACTCGGCAGGCGACACGGGGCTATGCCGGCGACCGCCGCGTGGCGCGGGCCGCCGATGTTTTCCCGCTGCGGGCGGCACTGTTTCTCATCTCGACGTGTACCAAGCTGGTCGTTTCACTACGCCGCTGGGAATGTCGCCCGCCTCGGACCGTCGCCCGCGAAGCGACCTGATGGGCCCAGGCTGCCGGCCCCAGAGGCGTCGTCGAGTCTGCTCGGCCAGCGCGGTCATACCAAGGTTCATCGGCAGGGCGGGCTCTCGCCGGTGATTTCGACTGAGCGCATGGATGCATGCCTGTGGATTCTCGCCACGACGCACTCCAATGACGCACTGGACCTGTACGCGATTGGCGGACTGGATGCGCGTTAGGGACACAGACTCGCACGGGTTTAGAGATGGTGGACTGTCGTCGAGCCATGCCACCGCAATGAGCGAGCAACGGTGCGCCCGCCGGTCCGGCTACCCGCGGACGATGTGACCGACTCGAGCACCGATTCGGGGTCTTACCGCGTGGCTACCCCGTCGCCCCGACGTCTCCGCTCCGCCCAAGTCCAGGACGCGGAGCGTTCCGCCCGTGCGTTCCCATGCCGAGCGTGGGAACGAGAAGGGGTCACTGCAGGCCGGCCCGCTTCGCCATCTCGTCACGCATCTGCCGCTCGGTCCACCCGCCGGATGTGTGCGGCTTGCGCATCTCGATGTGGATGGTGCCGTCGAACTTCGGGTCGGTCCGCTTCGCCAGGGACACCCGCAGCCGGTGGACGGCGTTGTTGAGGAAATAGTCGTCCGCGTCCCCGACCCAGACATGCACCTTGCCGCCGGCCAACTTCGGGCCGAGTACCTTCCAGTTCCGCTCCAGCACCAGCCGCAGGTCGTACTTCTCCCAGTGCTTGAGCACGGACTTGTCGATCGCCCCGGTCTTGCCATCCCATAGCGGGACGGGTAGGCTGTCGGCGCCCCGCGGGCCGTAGACGGCGTTCCACGCCGCCCAGTCCCGCCCGGACAGCTCCCACCGGCTGCCGCGACCGAGCACGACCTCGATCTGGTTCTCGTGGCGGACGGTGGTGATCACGTCGCCATCGAGGGAGCGCCTCGACGGTCGCTCGAAGCCCCAGCGGTTCACGTAGGCGTTGGCGTCTGTGTAAGCGTTGATCAACTCGTAGGCGCGGAAGTCCACCGAGTCCGGACACTGCGACCAGCAGCCGTTGAAGTAGTCGGGGTAGAAGACCTGCAGCGCCAGCGACACCCAGCCGCCGGTGGACCCACCGGTAGTGAACCGCGCCTTCGGCGTGCCGAGGCAGCGGTAGGTCTTCTCGATGTATGGGATGATTTCCTTCGTCAGCGCATCGCCATAGGGGCCGTTGTTGGCCGAGTTCACCTGGTATGGGTCGCCGAACGGCCCGGCCCCGTCGAGCTGGACTTGCACGAACCGCGGGTCCGGGGCGATCCCCTGGGCATCGGTGTACCGGGTGCCGAACCCGCCGATGCGGACGATCAGCGCGTACTGCCTCGTCGGCTCCCAGTCGAAGTCTGGCGGCAGCACCAGCCCGACGCGGTAGGCCATCGGCCGCCCGTGGAAGGCGGAGAGCAACCTCGACGACAGCTTCAGGTACTTGTGTGTGGCCGTCGCCGCCGGCAGCTCGTCCTCGTAGGTCTTGTCGAGGGTGAGCGTCACCGTGGTGCCTGCCCTCGGATCGAGCTTCACCTTGACCGGGTCGCAGTACCGGTTGCCGGGGGCGAACGGCAGGTTGACGTCGCGGTTGAACGCAAACACCGCCTGCACCGTGTAGTCGCCGGCCGGCCGATGG
>DATLIF010000071.1:0-3406 GCA_035539575.1 Fimbriiglobus sp.
CGGTCGGGGTCAGCCCCGGCCGCGTCCGTTTGCTGATCGATTGAGCCGCTGCATTCTACGGTCGTGGGGTGTCCGGTCCAACGGAATCGGGCGGCCGGCGCAAGCCGGGTCCGCGGTCGGGTTCCCCTACAGGCAGGATACTGGTCGGGACCGGGCGCAAGTCAAGCCCATTCGGTCGCGGCCGGTTGGGGTGGACGGCCCGGGCCGTTCCGACCAGAATGCCGCGCGCCGGCCCGGGAGGGCCGACCCAGGAGGGAGCCGACCATGCGAAACCTACTTGCCCTGATCGGGGCGGCCGTCATGTTGTTCGCCGGGCTGGGGTGGTACCTCGGGTGGTACACCTTCGCCCTGGAGCCGTCGGTCAACGGCAAGCAGCGCATCCAGTTCGACGTGGACACCGGCAAGCTGACCGACGACGTCGGGAAGTTCGGTGAGAAGGTCGGCACCGTCATTCAGGGCGTGCGGAACGGCGATCCGTCGAAGGCCCAGCCGGCCGAGTTCGTCGGCCCGCCGATGCCGCCGGACATGCCGACCCGCGGTGCGGTTGCTTACCCGCAGCCGACCCCCGGCCAGTTCACCATTCCGACGACTCGACGCTGACACGCCAGACGAACCCGACCCCGAGCCACGGCGAAACCGCCGTGGCTTTTTCTTTGACCCCGTATTAAACATTTGTATACTATTATCAAGATTGATGGTGGTGAGTGGTCAAACATTGACCACCCAGACTGCCACTTCGGCACACTCTGTAAAGTGGCAGTCTGGCAGCCTGGGGTTCCAATCGGAGGCCGCGGGATGCAACAGATCGAGGCGCGGTCGATCTTCTCGGCGGCGACCGGGTTCATCAAGCGCGGCGGGTTCGACTGGACGTGTAACACGTACCTGGGTTGTTCGCTGGGCTGTGTGTACTGCTACGCGGCGTTCCTGCCGCAGAACCCGAGGCCGGCGGCTGACTGGGGCAAGTGGTTCGCGGCGAAAGTCAATGCCGTCGAACTGGCCCGCAAGCAGGCGAAGAAGGTGGCCGGACGGGCGGTCTACCTGTCGAGTGTGACCGACCCGTACCAGCCAGCGGAGCGGAGCCTGATGCTCACCCGCGGCGTCCTGGAGGCGATCTCTCCGCACCAACCCCGGCTCGTCGTCCAGACACGTGGTCCCCTGGTGGTCCGGGACATCGACGTGTTGAAGCAGTTCGAAGCGGTCCGGGTTAACGTGTCGGTCCCAACCGACTCGGAGGACGTGCGGAAACGGTTCGAGCCGAAGGCGCCGCCACTGGAGCGGCGGTGGTTGGCGCTGGAGGAACTGTCGGCCGCCGGGGTGCTGGTCGGGGTGTGCGTGACACCGACGTTGCCGCTGGCCGATCCGGTGGCGTTCGCGGACCGGATCGCCCGGCTCGGCCCGGCGGTGACGGTGGTGCAAGAGTTCCATGACTCGCGCGGCGGTTTCGGGGCGGATACCGGGGCCGAGGCGATGCGGCTGCGTGGCGAATATAACTGGGGATCGTCCGAGTATCGGGAGTTCGTCGAGATACTGCGGCGACGGATACCGGTGTTCGAGGGCGAGAAGGGGTTCTTCCCGCCGCAACAGACTCCCGGTTCATTGGGTCAAGATGCGAGATGAGTGCCGCCAGACCGACCCGTGACCAGTTGCTCGCCGCGTCCGACAAGACCGTGCCGGACGTGATCGCGCCGGGGCTGGCGGTGCTGTTCTGTGGCATCAACCCGGGGCTGTACTCGGCCTACACCCGCCACCACTTCGCACGGCCGGGGAACCGGTTCTGGCCGACGCTCCACGCCGCCGGGTTCACCGACCGGCTGCTCGCGCCGTGGGAGGAAGTGGAACTGCTGCCGCTCGGCTACGGCATCACCAACGTCGTCCGCCGGGCGTCCGCGACGGCGGATCAACTGACGGCCGAGGAGATCGTCCGCGGCGGCAAGCGACTGCGGGCGAAGGTGCGGCAGTACGGGCCGCGGTTTCTTGCGGTGCTCGGCGTCGGGGCGTACCGCGTGGCATTCAAGAGCCCGAAGGCGACACTTGGGCAGCAGCCCGAGCCGGTCGGGGAAACGCAGCTGTGGGTGCTGCCGAACCCGAGCGGGCTGAATGCTTTTTACCACCACCAGTTCGTCCCCCTCTTTAACGAACTGCTCCGAGCGGTGAAACGAGATCAGAACGAGCGGGGCGACGCAAAGTAAGTACGTCCCAAATGCGACCTGTCGCCTGTGCGGTCGCCACGGGACATCCCCCGGAGACCTATATAGTGAGGAAAGACCGGCCGAAGGGTGTTCGGATGCGACAGCGGTGGAAACGACTGGCATGGCTTACCGGCATCCTCGCTGCTGTAGCCGGGTTCGGTGCATTCGCCGTTTCCCGGTGGGAGGCGTACCGCTTCCGTGTCGCCCCGACGGATGTCCGACCCCAGCCGTTCGACCCAGCAGGATGGGCAACGGGGAGTGCGACTCTCCGGCACGGGATGGCCCGACAACTCGTCGCCGAAGGCATGTTGGTCGGTCGAACTCAGGCCGAACTCGGAGAACTGCTTGGCCCGCCTGTGCGTGTGAGTTTCACCGATGCGTTGGGGTGGTACTTGGGGGAGCGGGCGGAACCGACCGGGCTAATGTGGAATTACGATGAGTACCTGTTGGTCTACCTCGACGAGCGAGGGCAGTGCCGGGAAGCCACCATCGGAGGGCGGGACTGACCAACCCTGTTCAGCGGTCATTGATTAATGTACATTTAATCAGTACGTGATGGCTGGACAGCTCCAGCGGGCTGAACGCCCACTACCAGCGGGACGACCTGGCGAGGGTATTCGGCGAACTGCGGGAGGCGGTCGTCCGGCGAGTGAGTTCGTGATAGAAGTCCTCGAACCGCTGTCGCATGGCGTCGCGACTGTACTCGGCCCGCACCCGGGTGCGGGCTGCCGCCCCGAGCCGCGCGGCCAGCGGGGCGTCGGCGAGGAGACGTTCGAAGGATACGGCCAGTGTCGCTGGGTTGCCGGGTGGGACGATCAGGCCGTGTTCACCGTCACGGATCAGCGTCGAGTTGGCCCCGACGTCGGTGGCGACGATCGCCCGGCCGGCCGCCATGTATTCCAGCAAGGCGTTCGACATGCCCTCCGAGTGCGACGGCAGTGCGGCCACGTCCAGCGTTCTCAGGAACCCCGGTACGTCGGCCACCGAACCGCGTAACAGGAAACGGTCTCCGAGCCGGAGGTCGGCGTGAAGGCGTTCGAGATCGTCCCGCTGCTCGCCGTCGCCGGCCACCTCGAAGACGACGTGTGGGAAGCGATCGCACACCCGGCGGGCGGCCCGCATCAGGCCGTCGATGTTCTTCACAGGTCGGAGATTCGCCACGCAGCCGACCCGCACCGACCTCTTGTTCCCTCCCCCTTGAGGGGGGAGGGTCAGGG
>DATLIF010000072.1:0-5543 GCA_035539575.1 Fimbriiglobus sp.
GGCTCCGACAGACACCTCATACCGAGTTGCATTGATCTCTTACCCCCTCTCCCCCAAGGGAAGAGGGGAGATAGACAAGCAATCGATGCAACTCGGTATCACTCCCCGCGCGGCGCCACGTTGCTCTCGGCGGAGGTGATCCGCAGCTTCCACCCCTCGGCCGGCGTGCCCTTCAGGTTCAGGTGGCTCGTGAGGTAGTGTAGCCGCTGCGTCGCGGGGCCGTCCGGCGCCGTCGTGAACAGGTTCCGCAGGTAATACGGCGGCATCGCCTGGTAGTACAGCGTCGCCCGGACCCGCAGCTTGCTCGCGTCCACGCCGGCCGGCAACTCGACGCGATACGTCACCTCGTCGGAGCCGCTGCCGTCGGCGTAGCGCGGGTCGCCGGCCGTGTCCGCGCCGGGGTGCGTCGCCTTGAGGTAGCGCCCGGTCAGCCCGCCGCCGGGGCCGTCTGCTTTCCACCCCTTCGGGAGTAGCCGGTTGTCCTTCACCGTCCGGCAGCCGCGAACGAAGCTCGTCGAGAGATCACCCTTCGCGTTGCACAGGAGCGTCTCGTACACCTGCACCTGGTCCTGCGACGTGATGACTTCGTGGTGCTTCTGGTAGCGCTGCTCGCCGGTCGCCGGGTCTCTGTCGAAGAACTCGGTAGGCAATGGTTGGCCGTCCGGCCCGACCAGCACGCCCAGTTCGTTCGCGCGGCCCGACACCCAGACGACCCGTTCCGTACTCGCCTCGACCACCATCAGTTCCAGGAACGCGCGACGGAACCCGACCCCTGTTGGGAACCGGTGACCAGTTTTGTTCGTGACCACCACCTTCGCGGTCAGCTTGTTCGGGCCGTCCGTCCCCGCCGCCACTTGCACCGTCGCGGTGTCCTCGCGGGCCGTCTTCGCCATGCTCTCGACGGCGTGCGGAAGCCCCTGCTTCGAGCCGGTCATGAAGTCGGTCTTGCGGACGCCCAGCACGTCGTCGAACTGGTTGAACATCTCCACCAGGAAGACGTTCAGCCCGCCGAAGTTGTGCCGCCGGTAGCCTGTTTCGCGCAGCCGGACGTCGAGGTCCTTGTGCGGGGCGAGGTTCTCGGCGTCTGGGTACGTCGCGTCTTGCACCGCCGCGATTCGCGTCTTCAGTTGCGGGATGTCGAGCTTGTGCTTTTCGTCCTTGAGGCCCGAAGGCATGTGGCAGTCCTGGCAGGACTTCGCCTTCGGGTTCTGCCGGTTGACCTCGTTCTCGTACTCGCTGTTGAGCCACTCCAGGTACGTCGCCTGCTCGACGTGGTGGTGGAACTTCTGGAACAGCGGCACGGTCTGCGCCGCGTTCAGCTCGTCCGCCGGGTGCTTCGCGTCGGCCGGCATGTCCACGGCCGGCAGGCTGACCGTGTGGCAGGTGCCGCACATCTGCGACGACCTCAGGAACTCGCCGTGCTTCGGCTTCATGCCGGTGGCGTGCTCCATGACGTACGGGGCGATCTCGTCGTCCTTGAACGGACCGTAGATCTCGCCCGGCGGGCCGAGGTGGAAGTTGCCGCTGGTCGAGGTCTCCAGGAAGTGTTGCAGGTACGGCCGCGTGTCGCCCTCCGGTTGCGGCCGCGGCTGCATCCGGTGGCAGACGGCGCAGCTCACACCGTCGCGGGCCAGCGCGCCGTACTTGGAGTCCGGGGAGTGGACGTGGTCCGGCGAGAACTTCGTCCCGGGTAGGTCCTGGTGGAACTGCCGGTGGCCCATCGCCCCGTGGCAGCGCAGGCAGGTGTCGGCCAGCGTCTCGCTCAACTCCTTCGTCACCTTCGGGTCGTCCGCGTGGTCGTTGCGGATCAGCCGCAGTTCGCTTTCGAGCTGGGCGTGGAAGACCGGGTCGCGGCCGGCCAGCCCCATCGGCGTCCAGCGCCATTCGCCGTAGGGCGACACGTCCCAGCCGTCGGCGCCGTACTCGGCGCCCTTGCCGGTTGGGACGAACATCGACGGCCCGAACGGCGCTACCAGCCCGGCGTGGCAGCTCATGCACTGGTCGGACGTGGCGAACCCCTGCGACCGATCGCGGCCGGGGACGACGTGGTCGCGCGTCACCGGCGGCAGGTGCGCCACGTCCGCGAGCGCCGTCGGCTTCACCGAGCTAAAGAAATTCACGAACCGCTCGTCGGCTCGTCGTGCCGGCCGGTCCGCGGCCTTCGGGGCGGTACACTTCGGGTGCGAGTCGTGGCCCTCGGCACTGGCGGACTTCTTCTCCGCGTCCTTGCGCCAGGAGTCATCGACCCGGAACAGGATCGGCTCGCCCGGATAGCCCTGGACGTTCCGCAGCGAGGCGAAGGTGAACTCGTTGGCCGGCGAGGCGGTCTCGGTCCCGGGCGAATTCGTCGCGGCGTGACAGCGGATGCAGTACAGACCGAACCCGGAGATCGCGTGGTCGAACGGGTCCTTGTGGTTATCGACGACGCACTGGCCCTTGGACGGGTTGCTCCAGAACCAGCCGTCGTGGGAGCCGGCCGAGTCCTTGACCATCACCGTCCACGACTCCAGACCCGCCCACAGTTGCTCCTCGGAGCGGCCGTGGTGCCGGACCGCCGGGGCGGGGTACTGTTCCTTGATAATCATTTCGCCGTCGGGGATCGGCCCGACCCGACCGCCCTCGAGCCAGCGGATGACCCCCGGCGAGTAGTAGACGCGGACCGCTGGATGGGTGCCGTAGTAGGTGCCGTTGATGAACGGCCCGGTGTCGCGGACGCCCTTGTCGCGAACCCAGCCGAGCTTGACGTACTCGCGGTTGTTCAGGAATGCGAAGAGCTTTTCCTCGTACTGCGCCAGCGGCAGGCTGCCGGGCAGAGGCAGGTCACTCGGCTTACCCAGGTCTTTCGCCACGACCGCCTCGGGTTGCGAGTCGCGGGTCAGGACCACGCCGCCCAGCGCGAGCAGCGCCGCCGGGGCGACGATCGCCGCCAGCCGGCTCCGCATTCGCCAGTGGGTCGGGTTCATGGGGTTCCCTCGTCCGCTCCGCTTTTCGGGAGGGCGAGGCTCCTGCCGAGCCGTTTGCGCTCCCACGGCTCGGCAGGAGCCTCGCCCTCCCAGAGTTCACTTCGCCACCGCGTACTCCGTGACGCTCGCGTCGGCATCCCGCCGCCGCCACCGGGCCGGGTTGAGTCGCTTGAACGAGTTCCACATCCGCCGGGTCGCCAGGTTCAGCAGCTCCTTGCGCGACAGCCGGCTAAACGCGATGTCACGCAGCGCCAGCTCCTCGGCACTCAACTCCCGGCGACAGACCGTCTCGATGTCCTTCACCCGCCGCGGGTCCCGGTACATGACGTGGGTCAAGAGCGTCAACAGCTCCTCCCGCGACAGGTGGCCTAGCGCCGCCTCGGCGACCTTCTGCTGGTCGTCGGTCAGGTCCAGCCGCCGCCGCTCGCGCAGCAGCTGGCGGATCTGGACCACGTTGATGACCAGGAAGACGGCGTGCCAGCCCACGGGGCCGTACAGTGGCATCGGCTGGCAGGTGAAGAACACGAGACCCAAAATCAGCCCGCCACACGTCAGGGTGCGCAGCCAGAACATGTCCCGCCCGAGGAACGAGGCCAGGTAGAACGTGTTGGCAATGTGGATACACAACTCGACCACATTCCCCTCCCGGGACGGACCTGCGACACGCCACGGGTGATCCGGAGCAGCCGGCGTGCCAAACCGTCCGGTCTTACGCGGCCGCAACCCCCGGCCCGGCGGAGCAATCCGTTCGATCGGCTGGGAAGATCCCTTCCCAGACCACGGGACGTGGGGCCGCCCGGCTCATATTCTGATTACCGTTCAATTCCCCTTGGAGGACTGGTCGTGTCCGACCCACAGACGTTCTCCTGCCAGTTCACCGTCGAGGAGCCGGGCGGGGTAGTCGTGGCTACCCTCGCCGGGGAACTCGGCCACGAGGCGGCCGAGCCCTTCGGCGACCGTGTGGACGAACTCCACCAGGCCGGGCACCGGCGGTTCGTCTTCGACCTGGGGCGGCTGACGTACATCGGCAGCATGGGCCTGCGGGTGTTCGCTTTGCTGGCCAGTCGGGTCAAGGCCGACGGGGCGGTCTGCCTGTGCGACCCGACCGCGAACGTGCAGTCCGCCCTCGACGTGACGAAGCTGGCCCGATTGCTGCACGTCTACCCGACCCGGGCCGAGGCGATCGACGCGGTCCGGTCGCGCTGACCTTGCCGTGTGCGGCGCGGGGTCGGAGGATACCCCGCAGCCCGACCCCGGCCCTGGAGATCGTCTTGAAACCCGAAGTTATCCTGGCCCTGACCCTGGCGCTCGGCACGGTCGGCCTGACCGTCCTGTTCTGGGGCCTGGCCCTGTTCGTCCAGGGCTACCTGTACAACCAGCCGGCCGACAAGCTGCCGCTACGGGCGCTGGTCGCCGGGCTGGGCGTCGCGCTGTTCCTGACCGCCTGGACGTACCTCAACACCCGGGCGACGCCGACGAACAAGTACGGCGTCCTGCACGAGTTCAGTGCCACCTCGCAAGTGGCGGTGGACGAGTTCGAGGCGGTGCGGCGACTGGCCGTCAAGGACGAGAAGGGCCAGCCGAAGGAGGTGACGGTGCCGTTCAAGTGGCAGTCCGCGGGGGCCGGCGGGAAGTTCGTCGAGGCGGGCACCAGCCGGGACTTTCAGGTCAACTCGTCCGATTACATGACCGTGGCACTCCTGGTACCGGATGGCGGGTCCAAGGCCCGGTTCGACGCGGAGATGCAGGACGGGACTTACACCAAGCGGGCGGACGACGAGCGGCGGTTCGACGAGCAGGGCGGCAGCCGGTACATCGACGCCCGCAACCCGCGGCAGATGCAGGTGCCGAGCACCAGCGGCCTGATCGCGGCGGTGGCGATCAACGTCCTGAACTACGTCGTGTGGTTCCTGGCGTTCTGGCTGGGGCTGCGGTTCACGATCGGCCACTCGCTGGGGCTGGCGGTGGCCTTCGGCGTCACGACGATGCTGATGATGCCGCTCCTGTTCGACCTGAACAAGGTCAAGCCGGTCGTCGCCCCGCCGCCGACCCCGGCGGCGCCGAAGTAACACGCGAACCGCGGACGCCGACAGCCCGACCGGTCGCACCGGATCACGAGCGCGGATCCCGCCGAGTTCTCAGCATTTTCTCATTGTGGGCATGTCGTGAGGGTCATACCCTGGATTAACTCTCCGGGCTGACCCCGCACCCCGTTCGGACACCTTCTGATGCAACGCTGCCGCCGCGCATTCACGCTCATTGAGTTGCTGGTGGTGATCGCGATCATCGCGATCCTGATTGGGCTACTGCTCCCCGCCGTGCAGAAGGTCCGCGAAGCCGCGGCCCGAACGCAGTGCATGAACAACCTCAAGCAACTCGGGCTGGCCCTGCACAACTTCCACGACACCCACCAGGTCTTCCCGGCGTCCGGGTGGACGCAGGCCGGGCCGGGCAACCCCGCCGGCAAGTACGTCGGCTGGCGGCCGCTGACGCTGCCGTTCATCGAGCAGGAGAACCTGCAGCGGCTGTACAACTTCAACCTCAACTGGTGGGACGGGACCAACGCGACCGCCGCCGGCG
>DATLIF010000073.1:0-2058 GCA_035539575.1 Fimbriiglobus sp.
TCCAGCGCGCGACGACCTCGTACCGGTACGTCCCACCGGCCTCCAGCGGCGGCGACTGGAACAGCCGGTCCGTCCCCGCCTGGGTCACTTGCGTTTTCTCGACCCACACGTCCGCGTCCGACGTCGGCACCTTCACCGCGAGCATGATGCACGCGCCGTCGGCGGCCGGCGCCGCGGCCGGTCCCTGCGGCCAAACACTGACGCTCGGCGAGGCGGGCCGCGGCGAGGGCGTCCGGTAGCCGTGCCAGCCCAGCCCCACCCAGATCGAGTTGGCCGGCGGCGGGTTCTTGAAGAAGTGCTTGCCGTAGTCCGACCCGCCGAACGACCCGGGGATCGGAGCGTAGGTCGGCACCGGCGGACCGTATAGGCTCTGGCCGTTGGTCCAGAAACTGCCCGCCGCGCCGGGGATGCCCCACCACCCAGACCCGAAGCGCGCCCGGGGGACCGTCTGCGGCGGGACGATCACGGTCGGCCCGTTCGGGACGCCGTGGTACGTCCACCCGGCGCCGGGGCCGGGGTCGGACCACTTGTGCCACGCCGGCCCCGGTCCGAACCATCCGGGCGGCGAGACGTGTTCCCGCCGGCCGATCGTTTCGTCTCCGGCCCCCGCTCTCTGCGACCCGGCCGTCAACGCCACCAGTAGCAACAGGCCGATCCAGCATGTGCGGTACATCGCAAGCCCTCGCGGGGTATCACCGGAATGGATCGGTTGCATGACGGGGGATGATCGACCTGAAGCGGGGGTGGAAAGGAGAACCAGCGTCGGCCCACGGCGGACGTGCCGTCACAACCGGAACCACCGCCCGGCGGCACGACGCCGTCACACCCACAGCTTCATCTTCGCCTGGAGGGCTGGCGGGAGTTTGCGCTCCAGCACCTTGCGGACCTCCGCCGGGTGGTAGCGCGTGCTGAAGTGGCCGGCCACAATCACCTCGTTCTTGAACAGGTCGGCTCGCTCCAGGAAGTCGTCCAGGTGCATGTGGCCGAACTTGTGGATCTTGTCCCGGCGGTGCGCCGCCCGGATGAAGCTCAGCTCCGTGATGAGTACCTTCGCCTCGAACGCTGCCGGGCAGGCGTCCAGGCCCGCCGGTGAGGTGTCGCCGGTGTAGGCCACCAGCGGTAGCCGGACCTCCCGCGTCACCGCGGTGCCGGAGAGCCGCAGGTCGCGGATCTTCTCGCCGGGCAGTCCCTGGAACTCCTCCCTGAGCTTGTTGCGCCGCTCCCAGACGACGTACCCGCGGCTTGGGATCGTGTGTGCCGTCGCCCAGACCGTCACGACGTGGTCGCGCGACAGCTCGATCTCCTGGCCCGGCTCGACGCCGACCAACTCGCAGTGCTGCCGGCCGCGGTCGAGCCGCTGCATGACGAGCATGAGCTTCCGCACGTCCTCGACGCTCTCGGTAGGGACGTAGATCGTCGGCGGGCCCATCTTCATCATCCGCCGCCGGGCGACGTACACCGGCAGAGCGGCGACGTGGTCCAGGTGGGTGTGCGTGACGAACCAGGTCGGGGTGCCCATGAAGTCCCACGGCTGGCCGCCCAGGTCGAACCCGAGCTTCAATTCCGGCACCCGCCAGTAGCTCTGGACCGCCGCCCGCGAGTACCCCTCGATGGTCAACCCGCCGTGGGTCATCGACAGATACGGGGCGTTATCGACGGGTCGCTCGGTCATGGGGTCCAACCGTAGGAGTGTGGGGCTCACCGTCAGGACGGTCGGCCGATCCGGTCGGTTCGGCCGACCTGACCTGTCCGGGGGCGAAATCTCTCGCGCAAGTCTCTCGCGTATGCCGATATTACAGGCAGAGTCCGACGGGTTCATCGTGCGGCGGCAGACGGGTGGCGTCAACCGGCGGAATGAAAGCCCGGGTTGACAGGAACGCCCGAGTTGGCCATCTTCCCGCCCTCGGCAGGTCGTGTACGAGGTGGATCGAACATGGCTGGAATGCGGCTCGGACGGCTGGCGGTGATCGCAGCAATGCTGGGTACGGGGCTTTCGGCCGGGTGCTCGACCATGTCGAACACCGCGACCGGTGCGGGGATCGGCGGGGCCCTGGGGAC
>DATLIF010000074.1:0-9537 GCA_035539575.1 Fimbriiglobus sp.
CCCCGGCCGTTCGCCAGGAATAAGTCACCGACTCACTGCACGACCCGGACGCTGATCCGCCGGTAGCTGACATTGGCCTTCCGGGCCGATTCGGCGGCCATGGCCTGGACCTTCTCGGTCGGCACGTTCGGCGGGGCGGTGGCCAGGGGTAGCACCGTCAGCGTCAGCGCGTCCGGGTTCCACTGGCCGGCCTGCCGCAACCGGGCCACCGTGCGGGTCGCATCGAGCCTGGCGTCGAACGTCTCGCCAGCGTGGGCGTGTGCCCGGGCCTTCTGGTCCGACCGGGTCTTGCCGAAGAAGTCGATCGACCCGACGTAGTGCATATCCCGCTGCTGCTCGGGCAGCGCCGCCGGGTCGCCGGGCGGCAGGTTCAGGTACACCGCGTACAGGAACGATGGCGGCTCGTCCGCCGACACCCCCTCGACGGTCACGATCACCCGCGGCGCGCCGGCCGCCGCCAATGCCGTCCGCATCGCCGGTTCGACGGCCACCTTGACCCGCTCTACCTCGAACCGCAGCGGCTTCACCTCCACCTTTTCGCCCTCCTTCTCCGCGTGGGCGTGCGCGGCCATCTTCGGCGTGACCGCTGCCGCTGCCGCGACCGCGACCGCGGCTGCGACCGCTGCCGTCGGGCCGGGCTCCGAGTCGTACTGGTAGCCGAGCTGTGCCGATCCGATCGCGTCTCCGACCCGGATCGTCTTCGTCGCCCCGGTCTCGTCGGCGAGCGTGTATTGCTGGTTCAAGAACGTCGGGTCGGTCGGGTTGGCGCGTCCGCCGCCCATGTGAATCCACCGATCCCACAGCCGGTCAATGTTGCCGTGGTGCAGCCAGAAGATCGGGTCCCGGGCCGACCGGCTCACGAACCGCATGTTACCGGTCGGGCCGCCGACCAGGACGTGAACGCTCCCGTGCGGCCCCTCCAGGCTCTGGCTAAACCCGATGCCCGGCGTCGGCCCGAACGTGAGTTCGTCCAGCGCGTTCGTAACGTCGGCGCCGAGTTGCGGCGGCAGCGGGGCGCCGTTATTGGCCGCGCGGGTTGCGTCGTAGAGCGGGTTGCTCGCCGCGGCCGGGTTGCGGAACGGCTCCGGCAGGACGGGGGTGGCGACCCAGTCCCAGTACGGCAGCGTCAGGTCATTGTCCTGAGCCGCCCACCGAAGGATGTTCTCGAACTGGTAAAGGTACATGCGGTGCCAGGTCAGGAAGTGCAGCGTGCCGTGCTCGCACTGGTTGAATAGCGGGTCCATGCCGCCAGAGTCGGTCCCGTGGATGGCCGCCTGGAACGTCCAGCTCCGCCGGTCGGTGTCCGGCAGCGCCTTCAGGGCCGCGATCCCCTTCTTGAGCGAGTCGATCTGGGCCTGGTTCAGCGACAGGATGTTCCGCCGGACCCGCAGCGTGGGCGGCGGAGGTGGAGGCACGGGGTCCGGTCCGGGCGGGTACGGTTGCGGGTACGGCGGCCAGGGCTGTGGTGGGCACGGCCAGGCCACGGGACGGCGACTCCACTGACCGGCCGCGTCGGCGGCGGTCAGCCCGACGGCGCCGGCGGCACCGAGGAACGCTCGACGGGTGATGCGATCGGCCATCGACAGCCCTCCTGCGTGGGCGACGGAAAGTGGGACTAACAGGCAGGACATCGAACAGCATAATCTCCCATCAGGTCGCGCCAAGAAAATAACCACCGTCAAACCGTACCGGGGTTTGACTCCGGTGGGACGGGACCGCCCTTTTCCCTTCCGCGTCGTGGCGGTCCGGCGTAAACTGAACCGACCCGCCTCCCACACACGTTTTCCGCCTCCCGCCGGAGACCCGTCTGATGCGCTGCCTGTGCGTCCTCTGCGCCGTCGCCGCTGCCCTGCTGGCGTTCCTGCTTCTGGGCACGACCCCCGCCGCTGCACAGCCGCCGAAGCCGGTCAGCTTCATCGCGGACGTGGCCCCGGTGCTCAAGGAGAACTGCTTCGCCTGCCACGACGCCCGCAAGAAGAGCGGCAAGTACGACATGACCACCTTCGAGAAGCTGATGGCGGGCGGCACCAACGGCGAACAGGTCATGCCCGGCAAGCCGGAGGAGAGCGACTTCCACGCACTGATCGTCACCAACGACGAACGGCGGATGCCGCCCCGCGACAAGGGCGAGGCGGTCCCCGCGGTCCGGGCGAAGGTGATCGAGCAGTGGATCAAGGAGGGGGCGAAGCCCGACCCCGGCCTGGACCCGAAGGCCGACCTCGTTCGCGAGCTGCGCGTCCGCTGGAAGCCGCCGGTGCCGCCGGCGAAGTACAAGTTCCCCGCCGTCGTCAACGCCCTGGCCTTCACCCCGGACAACAAGAGTCTGGTCGTCGGCGGGCACCACGAACTGACCGTCTGGAACGTAGCCGACGGCAAGCTC
This sequence comes from Fimbriiglobus sp., assembly GCA_035539575.1. GTDB lineage: Bacteria > Planctomycetota > Planctomycetia > Gemmatales > Gemmataceae > DASSAT01. Next base: position 2,381 of record DATLIF010000074.1, read on the forward strand.
ACCCGGCGCATCCGGACCCGCGCCGAGCGGGCATACGCGATGGCGTTCCTTCCCGACGGTAAGCTGGTCGTCGCCGGTGGCCGGCCGGGCCAAGAAGGCGACGTCCGTGTCTTTGACGTAGCCGCGAAGGGCAAGACCGAGGCCGGCGTGGAGATCCTCGACGGCGTCTCCGACCCGAAGGTGATGCTCAAGCAACTCCTCGACGCGGACGACTCGGTGCTGTGTCTGGCCCTCTCGCCGGACGGCAAGACCCTTGTGGCCGGCGGTTGCGACCGGGTCGTGCGGGTGTGGGACCTGTCCACCGGGGTGGCGAAGGCGAAGCTGGAGCAGACCATCGAGAACCACGCCGACTGGGTCCTCGGGGTGGCGGTCTCCGCGGACGGCAAGTACCTCGCCACCGCGGCCCGGGACAAGACGGCCAAGGTCTGGGATCTGAAGGCCCGGGAGTCCGTGATGACCTTCCCCGAGCACCAGAACATCGTCTACGCGGTGGCGCTGAGCCAGGATGCCTCGGTCGGGTTCTCGGTCGGGGCGGACAAGCAACTGCGGACCTGGAAGCCGACCGGCGAGGGCAAGCAGGTCAAGGCATACGGCGGGCACGGCGACGAGGTGTTCAAGATCGCCGCTTCGCCGAAGGGCGCCGTGCTGGCGACCGCATCGGGCGACAAGACAGTTAAACTGTGGGATGCGGGTAAGGTAGCGAACACCCGGACACTCCAGGGGCTGACCGACTTCGTGTTCGCGATCGCGTTTAGCCCGGACGGGAATCTCGTCGCGGGCGGCTCCTACGACGGCGAGGTCCGAATCTGGAAAGTGGCCGACGGCAAGCTGGTGAAGGGCTTCAACGCCTCACCGGGGTACGTGGCGAAGTAGACGTCACAACCACGATTTCGGCCCGCCTCAGAATCCGCCCCTGAACCACACCGCCGGACTTCGATCCGGCGGTGTTTTTTCATGTCCTGTGCAGATCGCGCGTGAGGTGTCAGGAAAAGCAACACGTCGCTTTGTCAGATTCATCGGCAACTTGCGATTCGTTGGCATGCCCGTCGAACGAATTCTATCTAAAAGATGACATACTCTCGTCCGACCCCAAAGCAGTCACCCCGGTGGCCAGCATGCCTGCCCCCACCACCGTTGATGAGGTGGTTTCCCTGGTCCGCAAGAGCAAGCTGCTCGACCCGTCCGAGCTGGACGGATACTTGGCCGCGCTCACCGATTCGTTCGACAGCCCGGCGGCGTTGTGCGCGCGGATGCGTGCGGACGGGCTGCTCGGGGCGTTCCACGTCGAGCAGTTGCTGCGCGGCAAGTACCGCGGGTTCTACCTGGGCAAGTACAAGCTGATCGACCGGATCGGGCTGGGCGGAATGGGGCAAGTGTTCCTGGCCGAGCATCTCAACCTGCGGCGGCGGGTGGCGATCAAGGTGATGCCGCCGGACCGGGCCCAGAACGAGTTCTCCCGCGAACGGTTCCTGCGCGAGGCGCGGGCGGCCGGCCAGCTCGACCACCCGAACCTGGTCCGGGCGTTCGATGTTGACTCCGAGGGGGACGTTTACTTCCTGGTCATGGAGTTCGTGGACGGCGTCAGCTTCCACGACCTGGTCAGCCGGCACGGCCCGCTCGACGCGGCCCGGGCCGCGTACTACCTGTGGCAGGCGGCGCACGGGCTGGCCTACATGAGCGATCGCGGGCTGATCCACCGCGACGTCAAGCCGGCGAACCTGCTGGTGGACCGGGACGGGGTGGTCAAGCTCCTCGACCTCGGGCTGGTCCGGTCGGAGGCGGAGTCCGACGACCTGACTCGCAACGAGGGGGTGAAGATCCTCGGAACCGCCGACTACCTGGCCCCGGAACAGGCGGTCGAGTGCTCGAAGGTGGACGTGAGGGCGGACATCTACAGCCTCGGGGCGACCGCGTTCTACCTGCTGACCGGCCGGCCGCCGTTCGAGGGGGCCAAGATCGCCCAGAAGCTGATCGCCCACCAGGTCCAGAAGCTTCGGCCGATCCGTGAGCTGCGGCCGGACGTCCCGGCCGCGCTGGCGGCGGTGATCGAGCGGATGCTGGCCAAGCGGCCGGGCGAGCGCTACCAGACCCCCGGCGAGGTGATCGCGGCCCTGGACGCGTGGGCCTACGAACCACCGCCGCCGCCGGCCGAACACGAGATCCCGGCCGTAATCGGGAGCGGGACGCCTTCCACTTCGTCGGTCAACCTGTCAAGCGGTTCGGTCCGCACGCCCCGCCCGGGGACCGGTCCGGGCAGCGGGTCGGGCGTCCGCTACTCGCACGAAAGTCAGCTCAAGATCGGCCACCGGTCCGGGGTGCGGTCGGGCATCCGCCCGCCGGCCGCCGCGGTTGCCGAGTTGCCGCGGCAGATTCACGATACGCCGGCGCTCCCGCCGGTCTTGCCGGCCTCGGCCACCCACGGGCTTGTCGGGCGGCAATCGCGGGTGGCCCCGGTTGCCGTCACGGACGACGTGGTGCTCCAGCCCCACCGGCCGAGCCAGCTTCGGCCGCGGGCCTGGATGGCGGTGGCGGCCTCGCTGGCCCTCGCCATCGCCGCGTGCGTCGTGGCGCTGCTGACCGGCGCGGTCGGCAGCCGCGGCGACGCCGCGCCGTTGCCGGCCGAAGCCCACGACCAGCTAGGCGACCCCGCCGCCCGGGCTGTCACCACCTCCGCCGGCCGCGGCCACTAAATATTGGCTGCGAGTCACTCGCTGGTATCATGGGTCTCGTCTCGCCACCCCGAGGGAGACCATGTCCGAGCCCCCCGTCCGGTCGCCGGACTTCCGCCCCCGCCTGCGGCTCGGCCTTGCGGCCGCCCCGAACGGCACCCCCGACACCCTGGCCCTCTTCGACCCGACCCGGATCACACGGGCCGCGGTCACGTTGACCCGCCGTCACCTTGAGTGGGTGAAGCAGTTCTCCGGGACGCGGACGCTGCGCGAAATCCAGCTCACCGCCGCGACCGCGTCGCTGCACGAACTCGCCGATCTCGTCGCCGCCCTCGACGAGACGATGCTCCTCGACGGCCCGACTTTCCGGGACTACCTCACCGGACCGGTGCGCCGGCCGGTCTGCATCGGCTGCTACCCGGAGGCCCCGGACGCGGCCCGGTCCGCCGTCGCGGAACTGTTCACCGCCCCTGGCGGCCCGGGGCTGCCGGACTTCGACGCCGGTCCGTCGCCGCACGGCCGGCTGCGGGCCGCGCTGCTGCCGCACATGGACTACGGCCGCGGCGGCGTCACCTACGGCTGGGGCTTCAAGGAACTGGCCGAGCAGACCGACGCGAGCCTGTTCGTGATCGTCGCCACGTCGCACTACTCGCCGTGCCGGTTCACCCTGACCCGGATGAACTTCGAGACCCCGCTGGGCACCGTCGAGACGGACCAGGCATACATCGACCGGCTGGAGAAGCAGTACGGCGAAGGGCTGTTCGACGACTCGATGGCGCACCTGCCGGAGCACTCGGTCGAGCTGGAGGTGCTGCCGCTTCAGTACCTGTTCGAGGGCCGCCGCGACATCCGCATCGTGCCGTTGCTGGTCGGTTCGTTCCAGGACCGGGTGCTATACCAGTCCGACCCGGGTGAAGCCGACGACATCGGCCGCATGGTCGCGGCGCTGCGACAGGCCGAGTCGGAAGCGGGCGAACCGGTGTGCTACCTCATCAGCGGCGACCTGGCGCACATCGGCCCGAAGTTCGGCGACCCGCTGCCGGTGAGCGAGCCGCAACTGGCCGCGAGCCAGGTGCGGGACGAGTTGATCCTCGACCGGCTCACCGCCGCGGATCCGTCGGGGTACTTCCGGGTGCTCACCGAGGAGGGCGACGAGCGCCGCATCTGCGGCTTCCCGCCGACGTGGCTAACCCTGGCCGCCGCCCGCCCGCGGACCGGTCGGGTACTGCACTACAACCGGTCCGTCCACCCGACCGGCCACGAGAGCGTCAGCTTCGCCGCCGCCGCATTCTACGAGTGAGCAGGGTTACTTATCAGCCTTCTCCCGGGGCATGACCCGAAACACGACCTCGGGTGCCTCGAACCCCTCACCCTTCCACTTGATGCGGTAACTGCCCGGCTGCTTGAAGGAGTCGCCCATGGCGTATCCGAAACTGAGGTAATCGCCCGGCGGTAGCGCGTTCCGCCGGTTGTTCTGAGGGCCATTCACGACGATGAATGGCCAGTCCAGACCGTAGGGCGCGTCCTTGCCCTTACATTCCTTCCCGTTGATGAACAACTGAGACGACTCAATCTTGGGATCAACGACCTTGTCTCCATCGTTCACCATGTAGAAGCGGATCATGAACGGGGGCCGCAGCTCGGTCTTCCAGGCGAGGTCGCCCCAGTTGAGGAGTGTGTCGCTGACGCTGACCGCGGCCCAGAGTTTAGTTCCCTCCTCTGGTTTCGGTGCCCCCTTCGGTTTCGGAGGTTCCTGGGCGCCAGCCGCCAGGGCAACCAGGGCCGCCACTAGGATGAGGGTGACGCCTCGCATGGTCTGACTCCTTGCAGCCGGTGACGGCTCGTGGCGTACCGCTTCGGGTCGCCACTAACAGTGCATCGTAACCCACCATCGATTATCGGTCGATCACCTGTTACACCTGCCCATGCCCCCCTTCGCCACAACCGCCGAGTTGCACGCAGCGCTGGCCCGCTCTGACGCCGAGGCAACGCACGGCACATTCCACACTGGCCGCTACCGCTGCCGGTATCTCGCCTGGGGTGAGAGCGACCGTCCGCCGGTGGTGTTCGTTCACGGGCTGACCGATCAGACCCGGTCGTTCGCGATGGTCATGGCCCGCCTCGTGGACGCCGGGTATCGCTGCGTCGGGTACGAGTTACCCAACGGCCTCGACGACGGGGCCAACCTCGGCATGTACCGGCACCCGGACCTCGTCGCCGACCTGGTCGCCCTGCTGGACCACCTGAAGCTCGACCGGGCCGACCTGCTCGGCTCGTCGTTCGGCACGACGGTCGCGCTGCGGGCGCTGGCGACGCACCCGGACCGGTTCCGCCGGGGCGTACTCAAGGGCGGGTTCGCGCGGCGGCCGCTGCGGTGGACCGAGCGCGGCCCGGCGCGGCTGGGCCGGTACTGGCCCTGGCGGCTGGGCCAACTCCCCGGCTATCGGGTGGCGATGGCCCGGCTAGAAGGGCAAGGTTTCTCGCACTGCCCGCCGGAGATCTTCCGTTTCCTGCTGACGTGCGGTGGTGCGGCCCCGGCCTGCACCGTCGCACGGCGGGCGCTGATGCTCGATACTCTCGACCTGCGGCCGCTGCTGCCCTCGATCCCACACCCGGTACTCATGATCGGCGGCGACTGCGACGGGATCGTATACCGGTGGTGTGAGGAAGAACTGGAGCGCGGACTCAAGGATGTCTGCCGGGTCGAACTGACACCGTGCGGACACTACCCGCAATACACCATGCCCGGCCCGACCGCCGAGGCCATCGCCGGCTTCCTGGCGTGACCCGGTCAGGTTTTGCACGCCGGCCCTTGAACCCCCCGGCCGACCCGCGATAATGTCACTGCTACGCTGGAGTGGTGGAATTGGCAGACACGCCAGTTTGAGGGACTGGTGCCCGAAAGGGCGTGCAGGTTCAAGTCCTGTCTCCAGCACTGAACGTCTCACCTCGCCCCGGTGCCGCTAGCGGCTATACCGGGGCGTGATTCGTTTCGGACCTCAGTCGGCGACTCAGATCAGACCAACGTTTTCGGTCGTCCCGCCATGACAGTCCGTTCAAGCTAGTCGCCAATTACGGCCGGTTCACATTCCGCAACGCGGTCGCACCTGTCGCCACAGAATCCGCATCTCAACCGATAAATCCATGTGCAGGGGTGAGTTTTTCGCTCTAGGGTTGGGTCGCACAGACGACTCGATACCGCCAGAAGCGTTCACAGCCCATGAGCGCCCGAACCCCGGCTATCCCGCGCCCGTCCCCGTTCGCCCAGCCGGCGGGCCTGGCCCTGTGCTGGTACTGCGACGCGACCGCCGACCGCATCGACCCGCCCGGATGGGTCACTGTCAACCCGTCCCCCGGCCCCGAGTTGACCTACGCGACTGGCATCTGCCCGGCGTGCCTGGTCGCATACCACTCGTCCCCATACTCCCGCGGAACGTCCTGACGTCGCTCCGGAGGTCCTGACCATGCTCCTGAAGACGAGTCGTCGTGAGCCAGCCGCGATCGGTCGCTACGACCTACACGAGAAGCTCGGCACGGGCGGTATGGGCACGGTCTACCGCGGGTGCGACCGGGAGACCGGCGAGACGGTGGCGATCAAGGTCCTCGCCGCCAAGCTGGCCGATAACCCCAAGCTGCATTACCGGATGGTCCAGGAGTTCCGGTCTGCCAGCAAGCTCGATCACCCGAACATCGTCCGGGCCATCGACCTCGCGGTGGACGGGTCATCCGTGTACCTCGTGATGGAGTACGTCGAAGGCGACTCGCTCGGCGGGCTCATCGCCCGGAACGGCCGGCTGCCGGAGGGGCAAGCCGTGCGGATCATCACCCAGGCGGCCCAGGGGCTGCACTACGCCCACGGCCGGCGGGTGATCCACCGCGACGTCAAGCCGGACAACATCCTGGTCCGCGCCGACGGCCGGGCCAAGCTGGCCGACTTCGGACTCGCGAAGGACAAGGAGAACGACAAGGACCTGACCCGCCCGGCGACCGGGCTGGGGACGCCGCATTTCATGGCCCCGGAGCAGTACACCGACGCGAAGAACGCCGGCGTGCTCTGCGACGTATACTCCCTGGGCGCGACCCTGTACATGACCGTCACCGGCAAGCTGCCGTTCGAGTCGTGCGTGTCGCTGGTGAACCTGGCCAAGAAGCTCAAGGGCGAGGTCCCACCGCCGCGCGAGATCGTCCCGGACCTCAGCGAGCGGGTGGACGAGGCGATCTGTCGGGCGATGAACCCGGACCCGGCGAAACGGCCGCAGAACTGCTTGCAGTTCGCGCAGCTCTTGCCGTCGAGCGGCCAGTGGGGGCGGCTCGGCGAGTACTCCGCCCGGTCCCGGGCGCCGGGCCAGACCGGGAACGAGCGTCGCACCGCCCCGCTGCCGAAGAGGTCCGTGTCAATCACGCAGGACACACCCAGCGTGCAGGGGTGCCGCGGGGCGTCGGGCTGGTAATCTCGCGGCGGTTCGAGCCGGGAACGATGCTACGGGT
>DATLIF010000075.1:0-2425 GCA_035539575.1 Fimbriiglobus sp.
CACGTTGGTCACTTCGCCCGCGGGGTGCCGGACCGACGCGCGCAAGCTCTGGCCGCCGTTTCTGGCATCGACAAGAACGCCAGCGAGCGGGTGATGCGGGACGCCGCACTCGGCCGCAAGAACTACTTCTTCGCCGGAAGCGACGCGGGAGAGAGGTAAGCCGCGGTCCGGTGCTCGGAGGTCGGAACCTGCCAGCGGCTCGGCTCGACCTGTTCGCCGACTGCACGAACCAGCGGCTCGTCCCGAACCCGGACCACCCGGACCAGCCGGTGTCGAAGTTCCGGCGGAGGCGGTGACCGGGTTCGAGTTCGGCATGGGCCCGCAGCGGATGCTGATGCTCAAGCACGCGATCGACGACATCCGCCTGTTCTGGCAGAACGACCTGCAGTTCTCCGGCAGTTCTGACGTGGGGCCGGACGGGCGGACCCGGCCCCGCGCCGGCTCGCTAGAGCGGGTCCGCCGTGTCGAGCGGCACGTCCCACAGCTCGACCGGCGGGAAGTCGGTCAGCCGAACAGGCTCTGCCCCAGGCGCCGTGAACGGACCGTCTCGGTGCCCCCGGCCCCACTCGGCGGCCAGGCCGGGGTCGCCACCGTCGGCCGTCGCCGCAAGGGCCGACCGGGCGGGAGGTGCCGCCGTAGGAACCGACGGGGTTTCCCCGGCCGAGGCCAGCTGCTGGGCCAGGAGCGGAGCGACGGACCCAGCCACCCCGCGGCCCGGGTTGTCACGGGGCAGCAGGAAGTTGTCCATGACGAACTCGCCCACGTTGACGCCGGCCTCCAGGCCGACGACGTTGTCGAACTGGTAGTGGATTCCGCCGTAGACCCGGCTCCGACCCGCTTCCGTCGCGGCCGCCTCGAAACTGTCGAACGTCCTGGTAACGCCCGGCAAGCCCTCCGAGCCTGCGGTGAACTGGTAGTCGGCCCCGAACACGACAGTCAGGACAGTCGCGGCCGATCGACTCACCGTGCTGTGCGCCGAGGTGTAGGAGGGGAAGTTCGGCGTCCCCAGCAACGGCGTCCAGGTCGTGTCGGCCGCCGTTTCAAGGTTGCCGTCGGTATCGGCGGCGCGGATCGCGGTCACCGGGCGCCACAGGTTGTAAGCGAACTTGGTGTCCCATGTGGAGATGATGGCGTCGGCCATCGCGATGTTCAGTTGGGCGAACAGGCGGGCGTTGCCGACCAGGTCGAGGCCCTCATCAACGGACGCCCCGCGGGCGATGATGTTCCAGTGGCCGAGGGCGTAGGAGGTGCCGCCGCCATCGGCCCAGAAGCGGGCGATCTCCGTCTGGTCCGCGGTCCGGGTGGTGCTGGTGTTGCGACCCAGTTCGAAGACTTCGTTGAAGGCGGCCGCATACTCTTCGCTATCCAGCGCTGGCGGGGCCGCGGGGCGGAACTGCGCGCCGCTGGACATCGCAAAGGGCGTGACCTGGGGCCACTGTGCGCCGAGCGCCGGCAGGAACGCGCCCAGGGTCGGTTGCCAGTCGCCCGGATCGGTGCCGGGCGTGTAAGGCACCACCGCATCGAAGCCGTCGTGCCGCCGCAGGGCCAGGATCGACGCAGCGGCCGCCTGTCCGACCGCGATGCCTTGATTCTCGCCGGGTCCGTCGGGGACATCCGCGAGCGACGACGCGAGCGCGGCGTCGAAGTTGGTCCGGCGGGTGGGGAAGAGTTCGACCAGAGTGCGGTAGGCGGCAGTGGCGGCGGCGGCTTCGGGCGAGGCCGTCGGGGGCGCCTGGCCGTTGAAGGCGTGCGGGGCGTAGGTCCCGTCGATGGCGTTGACCGCGTCGTAGACGGCCACCTGCGTGATTGCCAGCGCGCGGGACGCCAGGAGGGGGTTGGTGCTCGTCGCCTTGATGGCTTCGAGCGTCTGAGTGTTCCATTCGAGGACCACGTTGGCCGACGGCACGGCCCGATCCTCGAGCGGTTCGACGCGGAGCCGACACTGGTTCGTGAGTCTCATGGTGAACTCTCCCTCGGTCTGCGACAAGAGGAAGGACATCATCCCGGCGCGCAGACCGTGCGCCGGGGCGGTACCGGGCCGGTGGGGGGCTTGCTTGGCGGTAAGGACCCCACCAGCCGCTGGAAGACATTTCGTTGACGGGCTTCATCGCCTGGTTAGATGAAACACAAGACCCCGAACACGTCGTCGTCACTGGTGGAGGCATCGTTTCCAAAAATGGCCGTGAACAGGTGCACGCACACGGTTCCGCCGGGGACGATGTAGATTCCGCCGCCCTGTCCGAGGCCGGCGTTGCCTCCGCTGCCGGCGGCACCGCCATCGGCACGGTTGCTAACGATCGTGCTCCTGCGGACGGTGAGGGTCGAGGGGGTGCCGGTCAAGGGATTCGGGGTCCCGTTCCAGATGCCGCCGCCCTGACCGCTGCCGCCGGTGCCGCCCAGCCCGCCGGCGCCGCCGCTGCCCAGG
>DATLIF010000076.1:0-5569 GCA_035539575.1 Fimbriiglobus sp.
CTCTTGATCTACTTTCAATCCTGAATTTTTATCCGCGTCTGATCCGCGCCGAAGTCCGCGTCATCCGCGGCCCGGTTTTCTCTTCACTCGATAGTGGCCAGGAAGCCTTGCATCTCGCCGAGGGCGTGCAGGTCGCCGGCGGCACGGGCGGCCTCGATCCCCTGCCGCAACACCGCCGCGGCCTCCGGTTCCCGGCCCAGCCGGATCAGCGCCTGGCCCGCTTGCAGGAACGCCGGGACGTAGGGGTCGGCCGCCTTCAGGGCGATCAACTCCTTGAGCACGACGACCGCGGACTCGTCGTCCCCCTGGCCGGCGTGTTCCATTGCCAGCCCGTAGCGCAGGAAGGCGTCGCCCGGGTCCTCGGCAAGCAGGGCCTCGATCTGGTCCATCCGCGGTGTCCGGGCCATCGGGTCGTTCCCCACACGGTTCGGTGTCGCGGTCAGCGTATCCGGCACGACCGGCCCGGACAACCGGCACACCCCACAGGGCTTCACCAACCCGCCGGACAGGCGCCCCACGACCGGCCCGACCGCACGGCACGACCCCGCCGCCGGCCGGGCCGGAAACCCGTCGCGGTGAATCCGCCGTCGAGGCGGGTTTGCGCGCGGTCCGAATGAATTCCCCACGGCCAGGATGGTTCGCGTTCGGGCGGCTCGCCGCCCCGGCACCGTGGGGTCACCATGCGCCAGCTCACCTCGCTCACCGCCCGGCGGCTCCGCACCCTGATCCTCCTGGCCGCGGTGGCCCTGCCCGCCCCGGCTGCGGCCGCCGGCGAGAAGCCGGGCCGCCGGGACGAACTCGTCGGGGTGGTGGACCGGGTCAAGGCGTCGGTGGTTAACATTCACTCCGAGCGGACCGTCGCGTCCGACGCCGCCGACCCGTTCCGGCCCAGCCCGGTCCAGCCGCAGCGGGTCAACGGCATGGGCACGGGCATCGTGCTCGACCCCCGCGGGTACGTCGTGACGAACTACCACGTCGTGGACGACGTGCAGTCCCTGCGGGTCCACCTCGCCGACGGCACCCGCTGCCCGGCCCGGGTCGTGGCCGCGGACAAGGAGTCGGACCTGGCGGTCATCAAGATCGACCCGCCGCGCCCGCTGCCGGTCGCGGCGCTGGGCACCGCCAACGACCTGATGCTCGCCGAGACGGTCATCGCGATCGGCAACGCTTACGGGTACGAGCACACGGTCACGGTCGGCACCGTCTCGGCGATGAAGCGCGACGTGACGCTGAACAAGGAAGTCGCGTACAAGTCGCTGATCCAGACACAGACGCCGATCAACCCCGGCAACTCCGGCGGCCCGCTGTTCAACAAGCTCGGCGAGGTGGTCGGGGTGAACGTGGCGATCCGGGCCGGGGCGCAGAACATCGCGTTCGCCATCCCCGTGGATTCGATGATTGCGAAGGCCGCGGACATGCTCAGCGTCCGCAAGCGGCTGGGGCTGCGGCACGGGCTGGCGGTGGCCGACCACGGCACGCGGGACGCCGACGACACCCCGCTGCGGCGGTGGGTGAGCGTCGAACGGGTCGAGCCGGGCTCGCCGGCGGCCGAGGCCGGGCTGAAGACGGGGGACGTGCTGGAGAAGGTCGGCGACGTGGACGTGCGGACCTCGATCGATCTGGAGCGGGCGCTGTTCGAGCGGCCGGTGAAGGGCGTCCCGGTGCGGGTGAAGCGGTCGGCCGACGCGGTGGACCTGACGCTGGCGTTGCAGCCGGTCGCGGCCGACTCCGTGACCGGGATCGACCGCCAACTCCGCGGCGGTCTGACGGTGCTGGACGTGGCGACCGGCGGCCCCGCGGCGAAGGCGGGATTGCAGCGCGGCGACGTGCTGATCGGCCTGCACCAGTGGGAGTCGATCGACCTGACCAACGTGATGTTCGTGCTCAACCACAAGGACCTGGCGACGTTCAGCCCGTTCAAGGTGTACTTCGCCCGCGAGGGCCGCGTCCGCGAGACGACCCTGACCGCGGCGGACTGAGGCCGGACGGGGGTCAGAGCGCCAGAGCGCCACTTTTTGAGCGTGCCATTGTGGCGCTCTGACCCCCTCATTTCAGCCCCTTCCTCAATCGGAGGGGGTCAGGGTGCCAGGGTGCCACTTCCCGAAGGTGTCGATCTGGCACCCTGACCCCCGGTCCCGGCACCCGGGTGGGCCACCGGCCCCTACAGTGCCCATAAGTTCAGAACGCCGGATGTCAAGGCACTGCGGGTTGGCGCCCTCTGGTAGAATCCTGTGTGAGGGTGATCCGGTTGCCTGAATGTGGGAGGAATCCCATGCCGAGCGGGGCGTATCAGGGCGTGGTCCGCGGCGGGGTGGTGGTCCTCCGGGAGCAGGCGCCGCTGGCGGAGGGAGCCGAGGTGCTGGTCACTCCGGTGGGCGGACCGCCCGGTTCACCGGCCGCGGTACTCGCCGCCCTGGAGGCGTCGCCCCCGGTTCCCGCCGGGTGGGTGGACGAACTCGAACAACTCATCGCCCAGGGCCGTCGGCCGTGAGTATCGACCTTGCCAGCGAACTCGTCGCAGTGGTCTAGGTCAGCTTCAGAATCACGTTCTTGACGAGGTCGGAGATAGTGTCCTCCGCCTTGTACTGGTCGATCTCGACAAGCGAAGGGTGGGCCGCCATGTTCCGCCTATCTAGTTTCTCGTTGAGAATCTTCTTTAGGTTGCTAGAGATGATGCCGGCAGTGCCGCAAATCTCGATTACCTCAAACTCTTTGAATTCCGCAAAGTCATCCCTCTTGCTGACCGTATCCCCCGCCATCTTCGGGTATCGTCTACCGATCGCTGCGTTGAACGCGGTCAGGTGATTGGGCAGAATCCAGTTCAGCAGATGGTCATAAGCCAAGTTCCAGGTCATCACGATTGTCGCCCGGAACGCCCTGTTGCGGAAGCAAGTAAGAGCCTCCGAGAGAAATAGCCGCTCGGCCTCGTCCGACACCTTCCCAGGCAACCCCTGGAGCATCGCATCCACCGAGATTGTCGCCGGACGAAGCGCATACTTTCCGTCGAGTTGGTCCTTGATTCTCGCTTCCAGTCGGAACCCCTTCGCATCCTTTAGCAACTCCCGCGGCTTCTTCTCTGCTAGGTCTCTGAGATGGGAACTGATGTTCGCTGGCGGTTCGAGATGGAGTTTTTCGTAGCACCGCCGGATGTCCGTCGTGCCGAACCGGTCACGGCCCTCCTGGGTCAGGATGAACCAAGCGAAGTGTTTGATCTTCTCCACATGACTCATCCCCGATAGACCGGAGACGAGTTGGGCGAATTCCTCAAGGTTCATGGCTATGACGGGTTATTACTCAATTGGAGCCCTTCTCGGGCAAGTCGTGGCCCACGAAGTTCTCGCCAGGAGTCGTGATCCGCAGGTTGTTCGAGTCACTCGCGTCGATCCAGCCCTTGCGGATGGCCGTATTCCGCACCACCATCAGAATGTTCTTGGGCACCTTCTTCCCCACCTCATTGAAACAGGTGTAGAGGTGATTCGCCCCAATATCGGTCAGCTCCAAGGTCCGTGCGAGGTAGTAGACGAAAACGGCTACCTGCTCCTGCTGATCTCCGGGGGATTTCTGGGTGAAGAAGTCCTTCAACGACGTCTCGTTATCCGGGCGCAGGTTCAGGTCGGTCACAAACGAGTAGCTTGTAGGCTTCCTTTGCTGTCGCGGCTTCCTCTCTCGGGGTGCCTCCGCCGGTTCAAACACAGCGTCAAGGATTTGCCCCTCATCCGCCAAGACTTCCTGCCCGTTCGGCTGGTTTACCTGATCGAACAGGCCGGGTGGCTCGGCCGCTCCATTGCTGCTCGGCTTTTGGCCTGCCGGCAGAGCCTTGACCCCTGCGCCTGGGTAGGCTGTTGCGAAACGCGGGTAATCGCCGCAGCAAAGTTGCGGAGTCCGTCTTGAATGGTGGCGTCACCGCCCTCAACTTCTGCGAACCCAAAGAAGACTCGGACTTTCGCCTTGCCGTCGCGTGACTCCTTCGCCATGGTCGTTCTCGCATGTACTTGAAGAATCAGTCAGAATTACACCGCCTGTCGCGTCCGCTATTGAGAGTATCAAACTGACACGCTCTCATAAACAAAAGTTCACGGTATTCTACCTACTGGCCGGTACTTCCAGTAGGTCAGTCCACGACCCGGCCTTTCGACCCCATCCCTCCCTTCACCGCCGTTGAAAAGTGTGCTACTCAGGTGGTATGCTTCCCACCAGACGCCCCGCACGCGCCGAAGGGAAGCGGCGATGAGACGTGACCCGGAGTCGGTTTCCCCCGAGCAGTACCGGACGTTCTACGACCTACCGGTGTTCGTCGAGCGGTGGGCGGAGTTGGGGCTGGACGGCGACGACCTACTGGCCCTCCGGGCCGCCTTGATGGCCTCCCCGTCGGCTGGGACCATGGTCCCCGGGGCCGGGGGGTTGCGAAAGCTGCGGTTCGCCCCACCGACCCGGCGGACGGGCAAGAGCGGCGCGGTCCGCGTGTACTACGCCCACCTGGCGGACTTCGGCGTGATCGTCCTGGCTGTCGTGTTCGGGAAGTCGGAGGCGCAGGACATCGGGCCAACTCAGCGGCGGGCGCTCGCCCGCGCCGTAGGCGCGATCCGCGCGGCGTTGCGGGAACGCCGGGACGCGAGAAGGAGGGGACAATGAACAAGGGCAAGAGCAACACGCGGCCGGCAGTGAAGCGGAAGGCCCGCAAGCCGTCGTCTCCCGGTTCGTCCGGTAATCCCGTCTGGGACCGCGTGGTCGGCGAGATGAACGAACTGGCCGACGCCATCCGCGCCGGGGACGCCGAGGGGCGGTTCACCGTCCGGCGGGTGAAGGTAGTCGCCGGCCCGCCCGAGGTGTCCGCGGCGGACATCAAAGCCATCCGCGAGTCGATGGGGGTGAGCCAGCCGCTGTTCGCCCGGTTCCTCGGCGTCTCCCCCCAGGTGGTCAAGGCGTGGGAGCAGGGCCGGCGGCGGGCGGTCGGCGCCGCCCGTCGGCTGCTGGCCGACATGCGGGACCATGCAGGGCACTGGCGGGAACGGGTCCGCGAAACGATTACCCCATGACCACCCGACCGCACTCGCCCCGCTCCTCGTAGATCCCCAGATCGAAGAGAACACCTCCAGATGTAACCCCCGCCCGGCAAGCTCCTACCAACCTGCATCTCTGTCATCTTCGGTTGTCTAGTTTTGTCTAGTTAGCCGCCTCGTTTTGCCAATCGCCTGGGGGAAAGCCCGGTTTCGCGCTGGTTTTTGGTGGTTTTTGTATTGACCGGGTATCTGGACATCCGTATATTACATGTGTTGGCCGCCAATGAGGAGTTGAGCGGCTGATGGGGTGGCTGGAGGGCGTCCGCGGGGGGACGACGGGACCACCCCGGACGCGGCAACGCGACCAGGAGGAGCGACCATGGAAAGCTGGCGAATCGTCTGGCGGGACGGGTTCGTGCCGGTGATCGCCACCACCGGCCTGACGGCCCTGCGGGACGCCCTGCGGGGCGACGACCCGCGGCTGGTTCAGGGGGCCACCACCACGCCGCCGCCGCTCATGTGCGTTCAGGACTGGCCCGTCGAGGCCGCCGACGCACTCGGCTACTGCG
>DATLIF010000077.1:0-2688 GCA_035539575.1 Fimbriiglobus sp.
CCCGAACCCGGCCCCGTAGGACCGCGAGCTGGCCCGCACGCCGGGGCGAACGCTGAAGTAGTAATCCACCGCGGGGTCCCGACCGAGGAACAGGCCAAGGTACGGGCTGAGCGGCTGCGTCGCGCGGTCGTAGTAGTTCGGCATGAACGCGCCCTGCGGGACCGTGGGGAAGGTCGCGGCCGCGCCGGTCGGCTGCGGGAAGGTCGCCGCCGGCGGCGGGACGGTCCCGGCCGGCGGGGCCTGCGCCAGTGCCGACCCGCCCGCCACGGCCGTCGCGGTCAGTCCCAGGAGCCAGTTCCGCATGGTGCTGCCCTCTCGTTCTTCCCTCTCCCCGGCGGGGAGAGGGGGAAAGACCTACCCCAATCCTAAGGGAAGAACGTGTTGTTGTTGAACCCGCTGTTCGGGTTCTGAATCTGGTTGATCGTCCTCGTCCCGAGCAGCGTCACCCCGAAGATCCGCTCGATCGGCGAGAAGATCCGGGCCAGCGTCGTGTCGATCGTCACCAGACGCTGAGCCTTCACATACACCCGGTCGCCGGGCATGATCTGGTAGTTGGTCATGGTCACGCCGTGCTGGGTGATCCCGACGTAGTCCACCGGCAGGATCTGCTCCGGCTGGCCGGGGACCGGGCACCGCCGCGCCACCCAGACGTTCCGCTTCGACCCGACCGGCGGGATGCCGTTGATGTTCGCCAGGGCGTCCAGCACCGTCTCGCTGCCGGTCACCGGGAACGGGTAGATCTGTTCACCGGCCCCGCCGCCGTCGGTGATGACGTAGTACCGCTTCGAGTTGTACTGACTGACGTCGAGGATCACGACCAGCGTCTCGGGCTTGATCGCCACCCCGATCTCGCCGGACCGCCGGGCGACCGCCTCGCGGATGGCCTGGGCCGCCTGGCCGAGCGTGTACCCCGCCACCGGCAATGACCCGTACACGCCGAGGTAGACCGTGCCGTCCGGGCGGACGGTGTGGTCGCCGCGGATGTGTTGCAGCGGAAGGCTGCGCAGCTCGTCGAACGCGCGGCCCGCGGCGGGGTCGGCCTTCTTGTCCTTCTCGCCCTGGCCGTTCTCCCCGGCCGGGGCGATCGTGGCGACCTCGATCCAGAGCACGTCCGGCGGCTCGATGACGTACTCGGGCAGCGTGACCTTGGCCAACTCTCCGGGGACGGTCCCCGGCGGCGGCAGGCTGATCGGCCCGCCGCGGCGCTCGGCGATGGCCTCGTGGATCGGGTGCCCCGTGTGGGCACACCCGACCGTCCCCACCGACCCGGCCAGTATGGCGGCCGCTGCCCGGCGGAGCTTTCCGCGTACCCACCTCATCGCTCGGCCCCCCTGACCGGTTGCCCCGACGGCGCACCCCGGCGGGGACGCCCGACTTAGCGGAGTTATCGGCGGAGTCGGTACTATGGCTTCACCTTTCTCGACCGATACGACCGGCACGACCCGGAGGACTGGCGAGAGCGGCAAGCTGGGTGGGGGAGGGCTGACCGTCGTCTTTCCTGAGCGGGGGGCGTCAGCCCCCTGAGTTTCAACTCCTCAGGAGGCTCACGCCCCCGCTCAGAGTGAGGGAACACGGATGTGGTTTTCCCCCGCCCCCGCCCGCGCCGCTTCGGTATCCTGAACGAATCGGCTACCCCGTCCACCGGGAGCAAGCATGGGCGTCGATGTCGCGGCGACGGCCTCCAAGATCGTTGCCAACATGGAGCGGGTCATCATCGGCAAGCGGCCGCAACTGGCGCTGGCCCTGTCGGCGTACCTGTGCGAAGGGCACATCCTCCTCGAAGACGTGCCGGGCGTCGCCAAGACGATGTTCGCCCGCGCCCTGGCCCGCAGCGTCGGCTGCACCTTCAAGCGCCTGCAATGCACTCCGGACCTGCTGCCGACGGACGTGACCGGCGTTTCGGTGTTCAACCAGAAGACCGCCGAGTTCGAGTTCCGCCCCGGACCGGTCTTCGCCCAGACGCTGCTCGCCGACGAAATCAACCGCGCCACCCCCCGGACCCAGGCCGCACTCCTCGAAGCGATGGCCGAGCGGCGCGTCAGCGTGGACGGCCAGACCTACGTCCTCAAGCCGCCGTTCCTGGTCGTCGCGACGCAGAACCCGGTGGACCAGGAGGGAACGTTCCCGTTGCCGGAAGCGCAGCTCGACCGCTTCCTGATCCGGCTCAGCCTCGGCTACCCGAGCTTCGAGGAGGAGTCGAAGATGCTGACCCGGCTACAGAAGGGCCATCCCATCGACGACCTGAACCCGGTGGTCAGCGCCCAGGACGTGATCGGTGCGCAGGATGCCGTCCGCGAGGTCCACATCGACGACAAGATCAAAAAGTACATCCTGGACATCGTTCACCACAGCCGCGAACACGAGGACATCCTCCTGGGCGGCAGCCCCCGCGCGTCGATCTCGCTGTTCCGCACGGCGCAGGCGCTGGCCGCGGTCAGCGGCCGGGACTTTGTCATCCCCGACGACGTGAAGCGGATGGCCCAGCCGGTCCTGGCGCACCGGCTGATCCTGAAGCCCGAGAGCCGGCTGCGCAAGCAGACCCCCGCGAAGGTCGTGACCGAGCTGGTCGGCGACGCCAAGGTGCCAATCCTCGACCGCGGCAACGTCGCCCCAAGCAAGGAATACTTCGGGTAAGCGAATAGCTCTCGTGTAGGGTGGGTCGAGTCTTCGAGGCCCACCGGCTGCGGG
>DATLIF010000078.1:0-4519 GCA_035539575.1 Fimbriiglobus sp.
CCCCGGTGCGCGCGTTGCCGCCCGCCACCACCGCGCCAGCGAAGCGCGCCAAACTCGCCCCGGACCAAAGCCCCTACGCACGGCCGACTGAGAACGGCGAGCCCACCGAGGACGAAAAACTCCGGCAGATGCGGCGCGAGCTGGCCACCCTGGACGAGAAGGAGATCGAGGAGCAGGAGTGGCTGGAGGAGCTGGCCGGGCACTGCAAGCACGGCCGGACGGCGATGCACTTCCTGACCTGGGCGGTGCGGGTGTACGCGCTGGCGGTACTGATCCAGCTCATCGCAGTCGCCGCCGCCGGGTTCGAGATGTACGACTACGCCGCCGTCGTGGGGCTGGCGTGTCTGGCGTTCGCCGGGATCGGGGCGCTGTTGTTCTGCGTTGGATTCGGGTTCGCCATCGCCGGCCCGTTGCAGAGCCGGCACATCGGGGTGATGGGGCTAGTCGTCAGCGTCCTGCACGCGCTCGGCGCCATCCTCCAGCCGGGGAACCTGGCGATCATGGTCGGCGTCCAGGGGATCGACCATGGCAGCAAGCCGCTGTGGTCGGACTTCCTGGTCGTGCAGGACATGCTCGGGCTGGCGACCGACCTGCCGCTGTTGGCCGACCACCCGGCCCGGTTCCTGCAGAGCTACAACTGGTCGCTGCCCGGGATGATCGTGGCGGCGCTGGAGTTCACGCGGCTGGTGCTGCTGGCGATGCTGACACAGCACTACGCCACGTCCGGCAAGGACCCGGAGACCGGGCACCGGGCGTTCACCACGGTCAGCCGGGTGTTCTGGGTGGTGCTGATGACGTGCAGCCTCCGGATGGCGACGGCGGGGATCTTCGACAACCTCCAGTCGGGCGACATGCTGTTCATCGTCGGGGCCGCCATTCACGGGGCGCTCACGTTCAGTTGTTACTTCTCGCTGGCGATCGCGCTGTTGCTGTTCTCGCGGACCATATCCGACACGATCGACCTGGTGGACCACCGCCGGTTCGCCGACAAGCGCGACCGGCTGGAGCTGTAAAAAGCGAGCGGGGGGCGTCAGCCCCCCGAGGGCTTCCCCAGTCGAGTATCTATTCGCACGCTCGGCTGGCCTACTTGGTTGATTGAGTGCAGAGGTGATCTGGCCCGGGAAGCACTCAGGGGGCGTCAGCCCCCCGCTCGCCTTGCTGTCACTTCTTCGGCTCCGGCTTCGGTGCCGCGTCCCTGGCCTGGACCTGCCGGGCGAACTCGGCCAGCGTCGGCGCGCCCGGCGGTGCGAACTTCGGTCGCTCAAGCAACAGTCCGTACTCCCGCACATACACGCCGACCAGGTCCTGGGTCGGGCGGTTCGCGTTGTAAAAGTCCAGGATCAGGTCGAGCCAGGCGACGAACGGCAGCTCGCCGCCGGCCACTGATATTACCCGCATCCCGTCGTCCGTCTCCCGGATCATCAGATCGGTGCCGGCCGCCGACCGCAGCGCCTCGATCGCCTCTGCCAACGTCACACTCTTCAGATCACCGAGCTTGACGCGCTTGTTGAGCAACTCGCGCAACTTGTCGGCCGCCGACCCCGGGGCCGGGGCAACGGCCCGGTTTACCAGGTTCAGGTAGGTTACGTCCGGCCGACTGAATTGCTGCGCGGCCACGTCGTCCAACAGAAGCCTCGACAGGACGACCGTGGCCGCGGACGCGTCCAGAGCCGCGGCCGCCCGTCCCGGCGGCTGACCCCGCGCTGCCTGCCACTCGGCTTCGGCTGCGGCCAGCGCCGCCTTCGCCTGGGCCAGCGACCGCTCGGCGGCTAACAACTCTGTCTTCGGGACTGTGGCGAGGGGGGATATCTGCTGATAGCTCCGAGCCTCGAACTCGACCTGTGCCTTGGCCGCCTGCACCCTGGCGTAGGTGGCGGTCAACCGCTGGGTCGCCAGCAGCTTCGCCTGATCCAACTCGGCCTGCGCCATCTGGAGCTTCGCCTGTGCCAGCCGCACGTCGGGGTGGTTGGCCGACGCCATGATCGCCGCCTCCAGCTCGTCCGTCGGCGGCTTCGGCGGCGCCTTCTGCTGCTGCGGCTTCTCCTCCTTGCGTGGCGGCTCCTGGCCGACCGCCATGGCCATGCCCAGGATCAGCACCAGCCCACTACAGACCTTTCTCACGGCTCGCCTCCTTCTGGTCCTGTTTCAACGCGATCAACAGCCACGAATCGTCGGCGGTGACGGTCAGCGCGTCCGGCCCGGCACGCATCAGGAACAGCCGGTAGCACCGGGCCGCCTGCGGCGAATCGTTGCGGTCCGCGAGATAGCGATCCCCGGCCTCTCGGTAGAGCGCCGCGGCGGTCGCCCGGTCGGCCGCCTGCTCGGCCTGCAACTCGGTCTGCTCCGCGGTGACGTATTCCGCGGGTGCTGGCTGCGCCGGCTCGGACGACGGCAGCGCCACCCCCACGGGCAGGACGACGTACTCCGTCACCGGCCCCGGTACGTCCTTCGCCAGCCAGCCGGCCACCCCGCCGGCCGCGACCAGCCCTGCGGCCGCGGTCAGGAGCCTCGCCCGGCGGACCCACGGCCGCCGTCGAATGACGCGGCCCGTCCGCCGCAGTACCGCTTCCCGCACCGCGGCGTCGTCGCCGGCTGGCTTCGGGCCGAGCAGCGCGTCGAGGTCGTCCGCCATCACGCCTCCCCCCCGTATGCCTCGCGGAACGCCTGCCGGGCGCGGGTCAGCAGCGACTCGACCGCCTTCTCCGTCTCGCCCCACTCGGCGGCGATCTCGGCCACCGACCGCTGGTCGAGGTACTTCGCGCGCAGCACCCGCTCGTGTCGGTCCGATAGCCGGGCGAGTGCCACCGCCACCCGCTCGGACCGGTCGGCGTCCGCCGTGGCCGGCTCCGGGGCGTCGGCCAGCGGACGGTTGCGCCGCCGGTGCCGCGTTCGCGCTCGCAGGTGGTTGCGGATCACGTTCGCGGCGATGCCACACACCCACACCGCGAACCGCGCCCGGGCCGGGTCGAACGAGCCGAGCCGGCGCGCGGCGACTAGCCACGTCTCCTGCACCACGTCGTCGGCCAGGTCCGCCAGCCCGCCGCACCGCCAGCGGACGTAGTCGGCCACCGGTGCGAACGCCTCGCCGAGCCAGCGGCTCCACGCCGCCGCGTCTCCGGCCAGGACGGCGCCCCGCAACGCCCGCTCTCGCCACACCTCCGGGTCGTCGGTCATCCGGCCCCCCGGTCGTCTGCCCGGTATTGTCCGCGGCGGCCCGGAATCCTTCGCAGCGCCGGGGTCTTCCCCTGCCCATGCCCGTGCCCGTGCCCGATCTTCTTCGCACCGGGCATGGGCACGGGCACGAGCACGGGCACCGCGTGGTCCGGTCACGGTGTTACCGGACCACAACAGCCACCCCGTCCGACTTGTTGGACGGCAGGCCGATCTGTAGATTGCACGGTACAGGTTTCAGTAGAGCCCGCGGAGGACGGCGGGGACGTGACCGCACCGGACCAGAGTCCGAACCCCGCCGGGGCGACGCGGCCCGGGTGTTCGGTGTTGTTCATTTGCACCGGCAACACGTGCCGTAGCCCGCTGGCCGAGGCGCTGTGCAAGCGGTTGCTGGCCGACCGGCTGGGGTGCGACCCGGCCGAACTGGTGGCCCGTGGCTACGTCGTGCGGTCCGCCGGCGTGGCCGCCCTGCCCGGCGACCCGGCGGCGCTGCCGGCAGTCGAGGTCGCCCGGGAGTACGGGGCCGACCTGTCGGCGCACCAGAGCCGGCCGGTCAATCCGGAACTGCTGGCAGACGCGACCCACGTCGTCGCCGTGACCCGGGGTCACGCGGCGGCGCTGATGATGCGGTTCCCCGGGGTCGGGCCGGAGCCGGGTCTGCTGGGCGGCCCGGACGACGACCTGAGTGACCCCATCGGCGGGGACCTGGAACAATACCGAGCTTGCGCCCACGCCATCCACGGCCACCTGGATCGACTTCTGTCGGGGTGGCTCGGGCGGCCGACCGAGAACGATCGACCGGAGGAGCGGACGGGCCAATGAAGATCGCAGTCGGCAACGACCACCGTGGGGTGGCGGCCAAGAACCGGGTCGTGTCCGTGCTGACGGCACTGGGCCACGAGGTGAGCGACCTTGGCGCCCAGAGCGCCCAGAGCGTGGACTACCCGGACTACGCCATCCCGGTGGCAGAGGCGGTGGCCGCCGGACGGGCCGACCGCGGGGTACTGATCTGCGCCACAGGCCACGGCATGTGTATCGCCGCCAACAAGGTGTTCGGCGTCCGGGCGGCCAACTGCCGCGACCTGATCGACGCCGAGATGAGCCGCCTGCACAACGACGCCAACGTCATGTGCCTGTCCGCCGACCTCATCAGTGAAGACGCGATGGAGCGGATGGTCAAGACCTGGCTGGGTACCAAGTTCGAGGGCAACCGCCACACCCGCCGGGTCGAGAAGATCGCCCAGTACGAGCAGGAACATAACCGGTCATAACGTGCGCCCATCACGGGCAAATCGCAAGCAGAGCCGCGAGCGGTGGGATGACTGGTCAAGTTGACCAGTCATCCCAC
>DATLIF010000079.1:0-3239 GCA_035539575.1 Fimbriiglobus sp.
TCTCGGCGCGCAGACCGTGCGCCGGGCGGTGCCGGGCCGGTGGGGGGCTTGCTTGGCGGTAAGGACCCCACCGGCCGCCGTCTGTCTGTAACGCCTCGACCGGCCGACACCGGTCAGGGTCGCACCCGCGGGGGCGGGGCAACCTCGACCCCGCCAGCGGCCGCGACCCCCAACAACTTCTCCGCCTCGGCGCGGAGGCGGGCCTGTTCCGCGTCCGGGGGTTGCTTCTCACTCACCGCCGCGGCGGCCTTGTCGTACCACTTCCGGGCCTCGTCCTTTCGGTTCAGGTGCCAGTACGCCAGGGCCAGGTAGTACCAGTCGGTGCGGTCGCCGCCGTCGCGGAGCTTTATTGACTGCTGGAAGGCGGAGACGGCGGCCGCGTAATCGCCGGCGTGGTAGTGGGCCACGCCCAGGACGTTCCACCGCGGGTCGAACACCGCGGCCTCGCGGGCGAACTCGACGGCGACGGCCGGGTCGCGGACCTTGTCGTCGGGACTGGTGGCGAGTCTAACGGCCGCGCTCTTGAGGCTGTTCCCGAGGTACTCGCGTGCGACGCGGTCGGCGTTGGCCGCGTGCCGGATCGCCGTCCGGTAGGAGCTGATGGCCTCACCCCACCGCGACTGCCCGGCCAGAGCGTTGCCGAGGGCGGCGTAGGCGTAGACGTAGTTCGGATCGACCTCGACCGCCTTGCGGAAGGCCGCGATGGCTTCGTCGATCTTCCCCTCGCGGCGCCGGACGAGGCCGACGTTGAGGTGAGGCCAGGCGCTCGTCGGGTCGAGGTCGATGGCCTGCTGGAAGTGGGCGAGGGATTCTTCCAGTTTGCCTTGGTGATAAAGGTCCATGCCGCGCTGGTTGGAAGCGGCGGCGTCTTCCACGTTCTGGCTGCGAACCGCGGGGCGGAGCCGCGCCAGCGCCTCCGGGCTCGTTGCACCCCGCCAGAGCCGCACGGTGCCGTCCGAACTCCCGGTGGCGAGTGTGTAGCCATCGGGAGAGAACAGGACACGGCCGATGGAACCCGTATGGCCAGTCAGCGTGGCTCGTTCCTGTCCCGTGACGACGTCCCACAGCCGAACGGTCTTGTCGGCACCCGCGGTGGCCAGGGTGCGGCCGTCGGGCGAGAACGCGAGCGTACTGACCCGGGAGGTGTGCCCGCGGAAGGACACGAGGCGCTTGCCCGTCTCCACGTCCCACAGGGTGACGGCGCCGACGTCGGCCCCCACGGCCAGCGACTTGCCGTCGGGCGAGAACGCGACCGCCGTGACGTTCATCATCGACGGCCGCTGAGAGAACTGCACCTTCGCCTTCCCGGTGGCGATATCCCAGATGATCACCCACTCGAACTGGAAGCCCGCCGCCAGCAACTTCCCGTCCGGCGAGAAGTCCACGCAATGAATGGAGAGCCGGTTCGCCGTGGGGTCGGGCACTTTCAGCACTCGGGTTTCCCGCGTGGCCGAATCCCACAGCGTCACGGTGTTGTCACCTCGCCACGCGTAGTGGCCGGCGAGCATCCTCCCATCCCGGGACAGGGTGACCACCGGCGACATGTCGGTGCGCTGGGGTACCGAGACCGTCGCCACTTTGCGGCCGGCCCGGGCGTCCCACAGGGTGTAATCGTCGCGGCCGGACCGCTCCGCCAGCACGCTCGCGTCGGCGGAGATGGCTACCACGTTGCTGGTCGGTAGATCGGCGACTTCCTTACCGGCGGCGACGTCGATGACCTTGGTGCGGCCCTTGTTGCCCACCAGGAGGGTCTTCCCGTCCGGTGCGAATTGCCCGCAGTATGCGGCCGCGACCGGAATGGTCACGGCCTCCTCGGCAGGAATCATGTCCCAGAGCCTGATCGCCCCGCCGAGCGTTCCCACCGCCAGCGTCTTGCCGTCGGGGGAGAAGGCAACCGAATGCACGGGGTCCAGATGAACGTCCCGGGCCACCTGGCGTCCGGACGTGACCTCCCAGACGGTGACGGTCCGGTTCGAGGTTCCGCCGGCAAGTCGCTTACCATCGGGCGAGAAGGCAATCGCCCCGCTCACGCCGTCCGGCACGGGGATCGTGCCCACCTTGGCCCCGGTCAGATCCCACAGCGTCACACCGGATTGGGACGACGTGGCGACGCGTGTTCCGTCGGGAGACAGGATCGCCCCGCTGATTCCCGGCGAGGTGAGCGTCTTTCGCAACCGACCGGTGGCAAGGTCCCAGAACCGGATCTCGCTGTCAGGTGCGTACTGGTGCGCCAGAGTCACAAGCGTCTTGCCAGTTGAGACTAGGCCGACCGGGACGCCGGCTCCTAAGATGGTGGACCGTTCCGCGCCGCTGGCCACGTCCCACTCCTTGAAGTCGACCGTCTTGTCGTTGATCTGACCGCCGACAACGGTCTTACCATCCTCCGCGAACCGCAGGCCGATAACGGACCCCGCGGGGATGACGTGCCGCGGGCGCCCGGTGGCGACGTCCCAGAGGATCATCCACGGCGTGTCCTTGCCGCCGCTGGCGAGCGTCTTGCCGTCGGGGGAGTACACGACCTCCCACACCAGCCCGTTGTGCCCGTGCAGGACCTTCAGTTCCCCGCCCGTACTCGGGTCCCAGAGCCGCACCGTGCGGTCCCAGCTCGCCGAGGCGAGCGTCTTGCCGTCGGGGGAGAACGTCACCCACATGGCCGCCGTGCCGTGCCCGCGGGGGGAGACGCGGTGTCCACCGTTGCACAGCCGCCAGAGGTAGAACCACTCGAAGGCGCGCAGGTCTTCCTCGCCGGCCGCGGGGCGCTGGCCCTCGAGCAACTCCAGCACCCGCGGCATCTCACCGGCCCGCCAGGCCTGCACGGCGAGGTTCATCTGGGCAGCGTAGTAGCGACGCCGGGCGAGTTGCTCCTGGGCCGTGGCGATCGTCTGTTGTTTTCGCGCCTCCTCCGCCTGTTTCCGGGCTTCCTCGGCCCGCTCGTTGGCCAGGCCTTCCTGCTCCCTCGCCTTCGCGAGCGCCGCACTCTCGTTGATCAGAGCCTGCACCTTCTGGTCGCGTTCCCGCGCCACGATGACGTTGCTCGCCGCCAGGCCCACGACCGCGACCACCAGCGCCATCGCGACGACGGCGGCCGTCGCCAGCGCCCGCCGGTTCCGCCGCACGAACTTCCGCAGCCGGTAGGCGGTACTCGGCGGGACCGCCAGGACCGCCTCGCCCGCGAGGTACCGCTGCACGTCGGCGGCGAAGCCGTTGGCCGTCTCGTACCGGCGGTCGCGGTCCTTCTC
>DATLIF010000080.1:0-9077 GCA_035539575.1 Fimbriiglobus sp.
TCCTTGACCGCCACCCGCACCCCGCCCCGCTGGTGTCCGCCTACGCCGGCACGGCCCTCTCCGGCACTCCGACCCCGATCCAGACGTTCGTCGCGTTCGCCGACCCATTCCTGCCAAACGGGGTGTTCGTCGGCTGATCCAAACCCCCGGCGGGCCGCGTCCGGCCCGCTGGTTGTGCCATCCATCTACACGACGTTTGCGATGGAAGATCCTTGTGTTCAGCGGTACTACTAATTCTTGATTCGTAACACTGAAGGAGCCGGACATGTTGCACCCTCAGCGTCGTGGGTTCACGCTGATCGAGCTGCTGGTGGTGATCGCGATCATCGCCATCCTGATCGGGCTGTTGCTCCCGGCCGTACAGAAAGTGCGGGCGACGGCGGGCCGGACGAAGTGCCAGAACAACCTCAGGCAGATCGGGCTGGCCCTGCACAATTTCGAGGGGACCAACGGCCACTTCCCCTCGTCGCACTGGCGGCGGGTGTGGTACGTCGATCCGACCAATCCGCAGGGGCACTTCCGCTGGTCGGCACTCGCCCAGCTCACCCCGTATCTGGATCAGACTGCTGTCTACAACGCGCTGGATCTGTCGGTGCCGCTCTATGGCGGCGGGTCGGGGCCGGGGACGCCGCCCGCGTCCGAAGTCTTCCCGCAGAACCGGCCGGCCCTGGCCGCGGTGGTGCCGACCTTCCTGTGTCCGATCGATGCGTTCCGGTCCGTCATTTCGGACCGCGGGCCGAGCAACTATGTCGCCTGCGTCGGCTCCAACTTTGACGGGGACGCGGCGGTCGGCAACGGGCTATTCTTCCAGAACTCGAAGGTGCGGATCGCAGACGTCAGCGACGGGGCGAGCAACACGGTAGCGTTCTCCGAGTCCCTTCTGGGACCCGGCGGCCCGGACCCGTCCGGGGCGACCGGTGACGTGCGGGTCGTGTACAAGCAGTTGAACCTGTCCGGGGGACTGAGCGTCGAGGGGTGTGCGGCGAGTACGATCCTGAAGACGGATCGCGGGTCGTTGTGGGCGGACGGTGCGTACAACTGCGGGCTGTACAACCACGTCCTGACCCCGAACAGTCCCACCATGGACTGCGTGCGGCATAGCAACCCGGCGTGGAAGGCCGCCCGCAGCCGGCACGAGGGGGGCGTCAACGCGCTGCTGGGCGACGGCAGCGTCCGGTTCGTCCGCGACTCGGTGGACGCCGCGACCTGGGCGGCGGTCGCGACTCGGGCCGGCGGCGAGGTTGTCGGCGACTGGTAACTGCTCGATCTGCGCCGCACCAAAGGCGGTGTTGGCGCGTGCAGCAGCTACTCCCGGCCGGCCTCGGCCTACACCCGGTGTCGTTGATCACGCCAGTTAATGGGAAATGAGCGAAAGTGGGGCAGTGATGTAAAGTAGGGCACCGCCCTCGGACCGCTGCTCGCCGTGATCGGTGCCCGGCTCGACCCGCTGGTAATCACCCGCCCGCATCCGCACCCCGCCGACAGTCAAGTCGCCCTCCAGGACGAGACACTCCTCCGGGCCATCGTGGGCGTGGGCCGGATAGGAGGCACCTGGCTCCAGCCGAACCAGGCCAGAGAATTGTCGTCGTTGGCGATCGAGGTGCAACATTCGGACCCAAACCCCGGGAGCCGACCCGCGCACAAACTCGCCGTCCTCCACAAACCGGAACACGATGTCGGCGAGCCGGGCCGCGGCCGTCCGGTCGGCGGCTCGGGTATCGTCGACGGCGGCGAGTAGAGCTTCCCTGACCCCGAGGGGTGGATCGACAGGCGGTGCCTCGGCGGCCAGTTCCCGGACGGCCTCCGAAAGCTGGCGCATGGCTTCCTCACCCTCCGGCCAGCCGGCGTTCAGGCGAGCCTCGAAGGCGTCGCGCTCCACGTCGCCAAGCGCCCCGGCGAGGTACAGTGCGGCCATCTCGTCCGGCGTGTTCATGCGTCGGCCCCCACCGGGTTCGGACCGGCCAGCCGGCCCCGCAGGCGTCCCATCCCGAGCCGGATGCGGGTCTTCACCGTGCCGAGAGGCAGTTCCAACCGTGCGGCGATCTGCTCGTGAGTCAACCCTCCGAAGAACGCC
Organism: Fimbriiglobus sp.; assembly: GCA_035539575.1. Classification (GTDB taxonomy): domain Bacteria; phylum Planctomycetota; class Planctomycetia; order Gemmatales; family Gemmataceae; genus DASSAT01. Next base: position 2,075 of record DATLIF010000080.1, read on the forward strand.
AGCCCGATCGCCTCTTTCTGTTCCGCTGGCAGGTGGTCCAGTGCCGACCGGACCCGGCCGGCGGCTTCGACTAACTCTAGCCCGCGCGCCGGATCGTCCGACCGCCCGGCGTCGGGCAACTCAACCGAAGTCACCGCCGTCCGCTTTCGCAACCGGTCCACCGCCCGCGATCTGGCGATCAGCAAGACCCACACGTCCGCCGCCGCCCGTGCTGGGTCGAACCGCCCGGCTTGCTCCCAGACCTGCAAGAACGCCTCCTGGAGTACGTCCTCGGCGTCCGTGCAGTTTCCCAGAATCCGGATTAGAAGTCCATAAACCCGGGCGGCGTATCGGTCGTAGAACGCGGCGAACGCCCCGTGGTCACGTGCCGCGATGAGTTCAAGCAGATGGTCGTCGGAGACGGGCATCTAGTCTTCCCACCGAGCGGGTCCGGCGACGTGAGGAATTGTACCCCCTATGGTTAGTTGCCGACAACCGGCTCACTTACAGGAAATCCGTGGGGTGGCACCGCCCGTACACCTGAGTGGCCCACTCAAGTACACCGGTCGGGACATGAAGACCTCCCACGCCGGGATGCGGATCACCGAGGAGGAGTTCAACGCCGCCGCCGGTCATCTGGTCGCCGCCCTGAAGAAGTTCGGCGTCCCTCAAGCCGAGACCGACGATCTCGCAGTCACGGTCGTGCGGACTCGTGTGGCGGCCTTCTCTACCCCGTGCTCAGGGAGACCGCCGCCGTGCCGCTCTACGTCCACTGCTAGTCCCGAGTTCGATTGCCTTTGGCGAGCCGCCGACGCCAGTAGGCGGGTTTCGGCCCGTTACCCGCCGACTGGCGTCGGCGGCTCGCGACGGAGAATCAGAACCGGGACTAACCGCCCATGCCGCGGGACCTACTCCGACCGACCCGGGGTCTGCCTTTACGCCAGCCTGTCCAGCTCCCGCAGCCGCCGGTCGGCGTCGAACGTCGGCGGTGGTAGCTCCTCGGCCAGCCGCAGCGCGTCATACTCGCTCAGGATGCGAGACGGGTGCCCACGGAGGGGCTCATTCTCAAACCGTCCTGGTCCAACCCGACCACTTACAACGGGAAACCGCTGGGGTCCGGTGTTGCCCCCTCACCGGACCCCAGCGGCAGCCAGTTCGGCCAATCCCATTACTAGCCACGTCCCACAGATCAAATCAAGAAATGTGCATGGCTCGAACGATGCCGCTTCGGCGACCAGTGATCCGGGCAGATCTAACGCGGACACGCCGCTAACGGCCGGGGGCGTGGTTTTTTCACTGACGTAGTCGGGGTCATCCCGGTACGAGAGTGGGTCGGAGTTCGTGCAGGTGGCCGATCCGGAGCGCCCTCTGCCGTCGAACCAGTGGGCAGCTCGACCGAAGGCAGGCGAACGAACGCTCCGACCTCGGTCCTCACGGGTCACCCAGTCGCGGTGCCGCAGAAAAAACTGACCCGCGCAGTGAGGTTCCGCCACCGGGGGCCGTACCGTCTGCAATGGCGTACCCGTACACCTCGACACGAGGAGCTTCAAAGATGAAAAAGGGCTGGTTGATCGGATGCGGCGCCGGGATACTGAGCGCCGGCCTACTCGCCGGTCTTGGGGTACTTATCGTCGGTGGGACGTTCGCCTTGACCCGGCCGGTCGTGGACGCATCCGAGCAGTTCCTCGACCTGCTGGGTCAGGGACGGGTCGCCGAGGCTTACGCCTCCGCCGCCGACGGCCTTCGCTCGCAACATGACGAGGCTTTGTTCAGCGGGGCCGTCAGACAACTCGGCCTCACCGATTACACATCGGTGTCCTGGCACAGCCGCCAGATCGAGAACCAGGAAGGGATCGCGGAAGGGACCGTCACCACCAGGAGCGGTGACACCAGGTCCGTCTCCGTCCGGCTCGTCCGGGAAAGGGACCGGTGGGCGGTCGTCGGAGTGCGGTACGGGGGTGTGGAGCTGGCATCAGTCCAGTCCCCGCCTCCCGTGCCGTCCGAAGCGGAGTCGGAGCGGATGGCGGCGGAGACGCTGCTGGGTTTCAACCGGGCGGTCCGGGACCAGGACTTCACGGCCCTTTACAGCACGCTCTCGGAAGTGTGGAAGAAGGAGACCACCCCCAAGCAACTACAGGCAACTTTCCAGGAGTTCCTCGACAAGGAAATCGACATCGCACCCATCAAGGATGTCAAGCCCCGGCTCGCGCCCCCGCCGGCAGTGAACGACAAGGGCGTCCTGGTAATCGCGGGTCGCTACCCGACCCAGTCCCCGCAGGTGGGGTTCGAACTGAAGTACGCCCGGGAGCGCGGCGGCTGGAAACTGATGGCCATCTCGGTGAGCGTGGGTGAGGGCGCCGCAGAGTAGTGACAGGGCCGGGGGTCAGGGTGCCAGAGCGCCAAGAGCGCCAGTGCCACCCCCCTCGGCCCGGATTGCTCGCAACAGCTCGCCCGCTAATAGGATCGGGCGAAACCGAGAGACAATCTGACCGACATTTTACCGTCCGGTGACCGGGAGTTCTTTCCCGGTCGCCGTATTAGGTTTCGCCACCGCGTGCCGTACCAAGAGCGGAGGCAGTCTACGCAAGTTCTCGCGTTCCACCCGTCAACCGGGGTCCGTCCCCTGCTTCGAGTCGAGGAAATGCTCATGGGAGCGGACTTGAGTCTCTGCCCGCCACCCGGCCATCTCGAGCGGCTGTTGGCGGAGCGACTCGACGGCCCGGAACGAGACTCGGTCGAGAGCCACGTCGAGTCCTGCGCCGAGTGTCAGAGCCGGCTCGACCAACTCATCGGCACGCCCCCCACCCCGTCTGCCTCCCGGACCGACGGCTTCCCGGGCGGCGTGCTCGCCGAGCCGAGCGGTGAGTTCCTCGACCGGCTGAGGCGGCTGCCGTCGCCGGCGGGGGGGCCGCCGGTCATGGTGGCCGCGGACTGGCTGGAGAACGGGCGGCTCGGCCAGTACGAGATCCTCGGCAAGCTCGGCAAGGGAGGCATGGGGGCGGTGTACCGGGCCCGGCACGTCGAACTCGGCCGGGATGTCGCCCTCAAAGTGTTGCCGACCGCGCAGGTGTGCGAGGCCAACGTCGCCCGGTTCAAGCACGAGGTGCGGGCCATCGGCCGGCTCGAGCACCCGAACATCGTCGCAGCCCACGACGCCGGTTGGCACGGCAACGTGCATTACCTCGTGATGTCATTCGTGGATGGCATCGACCTGGGCCGGCTGGTCGAGCGCCGCGGCCCGCTGCCGATTGCCGACGCCTGCGAGCTGGCCCGACAGGCGGCGCTCGGGCTGCAGCACGCCTTCGAGCGCGGGCTGGTCCACCGGGACGTCAAGCCGCAGAACCTGATGCTCGCCCGGGACGGGGCGGTCAAGGTGCTCGACCTCGGGTTGGCCCGATCGTTCGCGGATGCCACCGCGGAGACCCTGACCGCGACCGGGGCGCTACTGGGCACGGCCGACTACCTGGCCCCCGAGCAGTGGGACAGCCCCCACACCGTGGACACCCGGGCCGACATCTACGGTCTCGGCTGCACCTTGTACCACTTGATTGCGGGGCACCCCCCGTTCGGCGGCGAGTTGTACAAGACGGTGCTGATGAAGATGCAGGCACACCAGGAAGTGTCGCCGCCGCCGGTCACGGAATCCCGCCACGACACGCCGGTCGGGCTGGCTGCCATCCTGGAGCGAATGTTGGCCAAGGACCCGGTCGACCGGTTCGCATCGCCAGCCGAGGTCGCCGAGGCCCTGCGGCCGTTCGCGGAAGGGGCCGACCTTACGCGTCTGCTCGATACCGACGAGATCACACCCGCAGAGGAATCCGCCGCTGCGACGCCCGGCCCGGCCAAATTGAAGACGGCCCCCGGCCGCAACCGACCGGCCCACTCGCGCCGCCGGTACGGGCTTGCCGCCGCCGGCGTCGGCCTGTCGGTCCTCGTCGCCTGGCTCCTGTGGCAGGGACTCGGAGGGCGACCCGGTTCGGACGCAAAGCCGCTGACCGTGAACGAACTGCGTGTGACCCACTACCGCGACAAGGGCGAGACGCTCCTGGGCGAGTTGCGGACCGGCACCGCGGCCGTCCGCCTGAACGACGGGGTGCAGGTCGCCGCGGGGTTGACGACACCCGCGTATTACTACCTGATCGCCTTCAACCCCGAGGGGAGCGCGGCCGGACTCGAACAATTGTGCCAGCCCGAGGGCAAGGACGGCGACGGGTCGAAGACCACCCGGCCGGAGAAGCGTGCGGAGGTCAAGTACCCCCGGGACGACGGCTTGTTCGCCGTTGACGCCGCCGGGCTTCAGGTGTTCGTGCTCGCCGCCTCGACGAAGCCGCTCCCGCCGTACGGCGAGTGGCGGGCCAGGACCGGCACGATCCCCTGGACCGGGGTGAACGACGGCGGGGACTCGTGCTGGCACTTCGACGGCCGGGAGTACACACGGTTTCGTCTCAAGGGGCGGGGAAGGCTGGAGCCGAGGGAAGGCGCGCCGAAGCCGCTGCGGGAGTTGTGTGACTGGTTCCAGGGCCGGCCAGAGTTCGAGGCGGTGCAGGTCTTCGCCTTCCCCGTGGCCGGCGCCGGGGGATGACCTCGCCGCAGGAGGGCTGCCGATGAGACGCCTCGCCCTGCCGTCCGCGCTGGCGGTCGGCGTACTGACGCTTTCCCTGCGCGGATCGCCCGTTCCCGATCAAGAGAGGAAGCCCGCCGAGGCCCCCCCGCCGCGGCCGCTCACCGATTCGGGCGTCGAACACGCCCGCCAGTTCGCGAAGTCCCTCGACTCGTGGGGCGCCGTCTGTGGCGGTGGCGCCGGCCTTGCCTGCTCCCAGCAGCTCTACGCGAAGTATGGCGGACTCTGGAGTGCGGGTCGGTTCGCCGAAGCCCGGGACCTGGTCCGCGCCCTCCTGGCCGTCAGCACGCACGTGCACGGAGCGGACCACTTCGAAACGCGCAACTACCGGACGCTGCTGAAGTCCCTGGAGCATGTCGCCGCCCTGCCCGACGCCGCCCGGGCCGAGTACGTCGAGACGAACAAGCAGGGCGACGAGGTGGCCGCGCTGGTGCGGGACGGCAAGTACCCCGAGGCGATCCGGCTGTCGCAGCAGCTCCTGGACGTCCGCCGGCGTCTGCTCCGCCCGGACGACCTCGCGGTGTACGTCAACCACCACGCGACCCTCTTGTACTCCGCGACCCGGTACGCCGACGCCGAGCCGCTCTTCAAGGAGGCCCTGGAAATCACACAGCGGGTCGCTGGCGCGGACCACCCGGCCACGGCGGCGGTCCGCGGCAACCTCGCCATGACGCTGGACAAGCTGGACCGGTACTCCGACGCCCGGCCGCTGTACGACGAGGCCGTGGAGGTCTGCACCCGGCTGCGGGGTAAGGACCACCCGGACACCGCCGTGGCCTTCAACAACCTGGCCACCCACCTCGACGGCCAGGGCAAGCACGCCGACGCCGAGGCGATCCTGCGACGGGTGCTGAAGACGACGTGCCGGGCGGAGGGCGAGCACAGCCCGCGGGCTCTGACCGCCCGCAACAACCTGGCTTACAACCTCGACCATCAGGGCCGGTACGAGGACGCCGAGCGACTCTACCGCGAGGTGCTAGACGGCTGGCTGGAGCCGCCAGCCGAGAAGTACCTGCCGGCCGTCGCCTCCCCACCGGCACAGGCCGCGCGGCGGCTGTGGCGGCAAAACCACCCGGAGGCGGCCCACGCCTACAACAACCTGGCCGTCTGCCTCGACAACCAGGGCCGGTACGCCGACGCCGAGCCGCTGTACCGGCAGGCGCTCGCCGTCTACCAGGCGCTCGACGGGCACAGCCTCCTCGCGGCCATGACGTGCAGCAGCCTGGCCGTGACCCTGAACAACCAGGGACGGCACGCCGAGGCCGACCTGCTCTACGGGAAAGCCCTTCAGATCTATGACGCCGTGACGAAGGGTAAGAAGGGCCGGAGCATGGCCCGGGTGCTCAACAACCGGGCGGCGAACCTGGTTGCCCAGGAGAAGTACGCCGAGGCCCGGAAGCTTCACGAGGAAGCACTGGCGGTCTTCCGGGAACTGCTCGGCAAGGACCACGCAGACGTCGCCGTCAGTTGCAGCAACCTGGCTTCCACGCTCAGTAAGCAGGAGAAGCACGCCGAGGCCGAGTTGCTCTTCCGGGAGGCGCTGGAGATCCACGATCGGACGCTCGGCGCGGACCACCCCCACACGACCGCCGCCCGCATCAACCTGGCCGTCAACCTCCACCAACAGGGGAAGCTCGCCGAGGCCGGCACGATGCTCGAAGCGGGGCTCGGCCTGCACCGCCGCCGGCTGGGCGAGGGGCACCCGAGCACGGCGAGCGCCTACAAACACCTGATCATCAACACCTGGGCACGGGGCGACTACGCGAGAGTTGAAGAGCTTGGGCTGGTCGCCGTCGCCAGCTTCGAGGCGGCACGGCGGCGCATCAGCTTCGCCGGCCTGGGCCGCGTCAGCAGCTCGGACGAGTTCTCCCCGCTACGCCACCTGTGCGCCGTGGCCGCCCGCACCGGACGGCCGGCCGCGGCCTGGAACTACCTGGAGACCAGCCTGGCCCGGGGCCTGCTCGACGACCTCGCGCCGCGTGCCCTGACCGCCGAGGAGCGCGCCGCCGAACAAGGGCTACTCCTGCAACTGGAACGCCTCGACCGGCGGCTCGGCTCGCTGCCGGAAGGCCCCCAGGTCACGGCCGAGGTCCGGAAGAAGGTCGAGGAGGTCCGCCGCGAGCGCGACGCGGCGCAGGCGCAGCTCGTCCGCCTACAGGCGGAGCTGGCGGCCCGGCAGCCGCACCCAGACCGGCAGACCGCGGTGCCGCACCACACAAGCCCAGTGCTCGCCGTTCAGGTCGGCGGCCTTCGGATCGGCCGGAATGTCCACCCAGGCCAGCAGGGCCTCGTCCGGCCGCATCCGCCCCTGGACGCGGGACAGGTCGTACACCTGGCCGGCCGCCACGCCGTGTCTGGCCGCCAGCTCCGCCTGCAGGCGGACGAGCTGCGCCTGCGCCGCAT
>DATLIF010000081.1:0-10130 GCA_035539575.1 Fimbriiglobus sp.
GGTAGTGGCCTCATAGTCGGCATGCGTAGTAGAGTCGGACGAAGTACCAGAGGGCGCCGACGTGGTTCTCCATCCGCCGCGAGAACGACAGCGTCTTGCGGACGAACCGGGCGCACCGCTGCCGCAGGGTACAAAAGGACCGCTCGACGTGGGCGGTCAGCCCCGCCTCCTTCCCGGCCGGCGCGTGTTGGTCCTCGGGGACGACGGCCCGGTACACCGGCAACAGGTCCGTGGCTACGACCGCCCGGTCCCGGTATCGCCCCGGCAACGCCTCCCACAGGCACCGGGCCGTGAACTCGTTGCGGTCGCCGACGGCCATGGCCACCACCTGCCGGGTCCGGGCATCCAGCGCCACCCACATCCACCACACCTGCTTCTTGGTCCCGATGAAACTCCAGAGCTCGTCGGCCTCGATCACGATTTCGCCCGACTTTTTTTGAGCGGTCCGGGCTCCCACGGCGTGTCGTCGTACACCGCGTTGACGAAGGTCTGCAGCCACGACCGGGACACCCCGGCCACTCGGGCGATGGCCCGCAGGCTCATCCGCTCGGCGAGGAGCCGGCGGATGAGATCCTTGCGGTCGTCGGGGACCGGCCCCTTGCGGGGCTCGGCCACGAACCGGCGGCCGCACGCCCGGCACCGGAAACTCGGGACGCCGCTGTGGGTGGGGCCGTTGCGGACGACGTGGCCGGCCGCGCACCGCGGGCACGGCGGGATCGAGGCAGGTTCAGCAGTATCCTGGCTCATCCCGTCAGGTTACGACCGTGCCGACAAACGGGCCACTACCCACTCCCTGAGTACGATTGTTTGATCCAGTTGTGGAAGCTAGCGCTAGCTTCATGTTTTCGTAGCGTGGTATCCGCAGTGCCGGATGTAGTTCCGGCACTCGGCGGGTCGGAACCGGTCGATCAATCGGCCGATCGCTGCCCACAATCCTTCGACCGTCCGCTCGGCAGCGCTTCGCACCAGCCGCTTGAGCTTCGCGAACGCATTCTCGATCGGGTTGAGGTCCGGACTGTACGGCGGCCGGTCCAGGCACGCGATCCGGCACCGCTCGAAGGCCGCCTGCACGCCCGCGGTCTTGTGCGACGGCAGGTTGTCCAGGATCACCAGGTCCCCCCGGCGGGTCTCCTTCGCCAACACCTGCTCGATGTAGGCGACGAAGGCGGCGGTGTTCATCGGCCCGTCGAGGACCATTGGGGGCGATCAGCCCCCGGGTGGTCAGCCCGCCCACGAAGGTGGTCGTCTTCCAGTGCCCGTACGGCGTGAAGTCGGTCAGACGCCGCCCTCGCGGGGCATAGCCGTACAGCCGGCTCAAGGCCGTGGTGAACCAGGTTTCGTCCAGGAAGATCAGGCGATCGGCCCGCGCCGCGGCCACGACCCGGGGCCAGTCGGCGCGGGCCTCCCGGACATCGGGGCGGTTCTGCTCGGCGGCGTGGATCGACTTTTTTTGAACGTCAGGCCCAGGCGGCGGAGCATCCGCCAGACGGTGAGGGCCGAGACCGGAGCCCCCAGGCGATCCCGAACCTCAGCCGGGGTGAGGTCGGGGTGCCGGACGTTGAGTTCCCGGAGACGGTCTGCGGACGCGGCCAGTCGCGGCTGCGGGCCGCGTCGGGCGGTGCTGGGGGCGAGTGAGCCGGTCTGGCGGTGGCGTTGCACCAAGCGTCGCACGAAGGCCGGGCTGACGGCGAACCGCTCGGCCACCTCGGCGGTGGTGTCCCCGGATTGGCGGGCTTCGAAGATCCGGAGTCGCAAGTCCATCGAGATCGCGGCCATGACGCCATCCAGAGCTAGCTGGAGTCAAGGTGATAACCAAGCGCCGATAGTAACGACCCGCTACGAGAACATGAAGCCCGCGCTAAGTTCCATCGAAATCAAAGCTTGATGGGATTACTTGTTCCTGGAAGCAATTGCCTCACGACTCATGGCATCGAGAGTCCACGGTCAGCAATAAAATGTGAGAACGCTTCCAAGATGTCTTGGCGTCGTTCGAACTCAGTGAACCAGGCGACCCGCGGATCATCCATCTCTGTTGAGACCTGCTCCAACTTGCCCTCGTCAACGAACTGAGTTGCTTTCTCGATGTCTTCCAGCCGTCGGATGCCGCGGACATCCGCGCCTCTGCGATCGCGGAGTATGCCAGGAAGGCGCTCCAGCCCTCGTCGATAGTTAGGAATTGTTGCTTGGAGTCTGCAAACCTGCGCAAAGTCTCTGACACCGACTTGCCTGAGATATGCATGCTGTGCCTCGCCATCCGCAGGTTGCGCAATTCGGCAAACCCACTTGGCACAAGCATAGACCCGTTTTGTCCACAGTCAAAGTTCCTTCGCCCGCAGCGCCCGTGCCCCGGCTCGCAGCGGGAACGCCACCGCCGCGGTGCCGGTCGCCTGGCCGACAAGCACGCCCGCGAACACCCACGCCGGCAGGTCGGCGCCGCGGGTGTCGCCGAGCCACTGCTGGAGGCCGGCGACGTGGACCGGGACCGACATCACGCCCACCACCAGGTACATGACTACCGGCAGACGCTCCTCGGACTCGCTCCTAGCGCGCCGCCTTCTTCAACGCCTCCAGCATGAGATCGACGTCCTTCTCGTAGGAGGTCGGGGTTGAGAAGGTGGGTTCCGATGCGTAGGTGAGCGTCCCCTTGCGATCGATGACAAACCAGCAAGGTTGGTTCTCCACCCAGCTGCCCCACCGCAGACACTTCCGGGAAACCCCGTAAAGTGCCGAAGCGTTTCCCGCCGGGTCCGACAGGGCGGTGGCGTAGACCAGACTCTTCTCCTTGGAGAACCGGCCTTCGCCCCTGGAAAGCAGCAGGTTCTCCTCCTTGAACACCCGGGTCCGGTAGAGATCCATCGCCAGCACGACATACGCCTCGGCGCCCAGTTTCTCGACCTCGTCCTTCTTGAGGCGCAACTGCGCCTGCTGGTGCATTCACCCGCCTCAGCCGTCGAAGGCCGCGAAGTAGAGGGCGATGGGCTTCTTTCCCAGGACTGTCGAGAGTTTGAAGGGTGTACCGTCGGTCGTATGGGCGGTGAAATCCGGTGCCGGCTGTCCGACCTTGGCGGTCCCCATGGCTTCGCGCTTGATCCCTCCCGCGTAGCCTCGACGGACCAGCGCGGCGTGGTCCGTATCGCTCTTGAGCTGACCCGCTGCAAGCTTCGCCTCCCAACAGACTCCGGCATCGCGGTCCTTCTGCGCCAGCTCGATGACCTCGGCCTTCATCTTGAGGAAGCCCAGCGCCCCGACCGCCCTCATGCGCACCATCTGCTCCGGGTCGGCCTTGACCAATTCCGCCAGCGCATCGGCCGAGGCCTTGTCCCCCAGGATGCCGAGCGCGTGGGCGGCCATGGCCCGCACGAAGGGATCCTCGTCCTTGAGTGCGCTTCTGAGAGACTTGAGGTCGGCGCTGTTGATGATCTCGAATTCCAGTGCGACGCGGTCTTTCCAGCCCTTGCTAAAGTTCTCCGCTTTGGGGGGGAATTCCAGTCTGCGGTACTTCTCGAGGGGTGACGGAGGCGGCTGGGCCCAGACTGTCGATGGCAGGAGAAAGAGGCCAGCCGACACGAGCAGGAGTGCCCGAAGGCCAACAGTTATTCTCTTCATGGTTCACTTCCTTCCACGATAGTTGTACAGGGTGCGCTCGAACGTCGGCAGGCGCCGAACTCGGGAACGGGTCGCAGGACGGATCAAAACTCCGTCGCCCGCAGCGCCCGCGCGCCGGCCCGAAGCGGCAGCACCACCGCCGCGGCGCCGAGCGCCAGGCCGACCGGGACGCCGGCGAACACCCACGCCGGCAGGTCCGCGTCGCGGGCGCCGCCGAGCCACTGCTGAAGGCCGGCGACGTGGACCGGGGCCGACATCACGCTCACCACCACCACCAGGTACAACAGCCCCACCACCATGTTCACCGTCCCGCCGAACCCCACCACGATCTTCGATGGGTCCGTCTCCCGGAAGTTCGGCATGTACGCGCCCAGCCCAACGTTGATCGCGCTCAGGCCCACCGCCGCAACCGCCACCGTCGCCGCGTGGACCACCACCGCCTGCCACGGCATCCCGATCAGCACGTCACTCGCCAGGATCAGCACCTCCGCCGCCAGCACCGACCCCGTCGCCGCGAACGCGAACTTGCCGATCAGGATTTGTTCACGCTTGATCGGGAGCAGGCCGAGGATCCAGAACTTCCGCCCCTCCAGGCTGATGAGCGGGTAGATGAACCGGCTCAGGCCGGCGCACATCAGCACCGCCGTGGCCGAGACGTTGATGAGGCTCAGCCCGTACTTGTCCATCACCGGCAGGTCGTTGCGGTAGTACTGCCGGGTGTTCATCGCCCCGAGCAGCAGCATCCCGCCGAAGATGAGCAGGATCACCCACTGCGTCGGGTCGCGGCGGAAGGTGCGGAAGTCCTTGACGATCAGTACGCGCGTCGGCTTGTCGAGGTAGAAGACCAAGCCCTCCATCACCCGGTCGAGCCAGTGGCTGCGGTAAACGCGCTTGCGACTACCGCCGCCGGCGATGCGGTCGAAGGCGGTCCGGTACACCCGGCCGGACACCCACGCTGCCAGCAGATACGCCATCAGGCCGTTGCTCCAGATCAGCGCGAGCCGGTTGGCCGCGTCGCCGGGTTCGCCGCGGGCGGCGGCCATGATGCCGGTCGTCATCCAGTGACTCGGCATCAGCGGGCTGCGGACGAGCTGGAACTGGCCGATCAGGCCGTCGAGTTCGGTGCGCTTGCTGGTCATGACCGACCGCCGGGCCGCCTGCGCCGTCCGCACCGCCCACACTCCGCCGAGCAGCACGAGGACGAGGCCCAGCGCGACGAGCGCCTGCTTGCGGTTCCGCGGCAGAAAGCGGACGAGCAAGAGGCAGATCAGCGCCGACACCGACCCCGGCAACAACACGAACCCGAGCAGGTAAGCAGGAAGGAGCGGGTAGTAGTACCACGGCACGCCGGCGACGACGCCGTAGGCGACCAGGATCGGCAGCCCGAGGATCAAGAACGCCCACGAACTGAACGCCACGGCGGCTTGAAACTTCGTGGCGAAGATGCGGTCGGCCTTCGCCGGCGTCGTGAGCAGGTACTTGCTTTCCGGCGAGGTGAACAGGCTCGCGTACAGGATGATGCCGGTGGAGAAGATCAGCATCACCCCGAGGGTGAAGAACATCAGGTCGAACAGGCCGCCGACGATCAGCCCCTTGACGGGAATCTTGAACTGGAACAGTTCGTGGAACCCGTACCAGCTCAGCGCGAACACGAACGCCGCCACGAACGCACTGGTCCCGAGCATGGTGATGAGGCGGATCTTGCCGGACTCCAGCGACACCCGCAGCCCGTTGCGGACGAGCCGGTAGCGCAGCCAACGAAAGACGGCGGCCTGGTCGACGGCGAGCGGGCGAGCGGGGGGCGTCAGTCCCCCGAGTGCGGGAGGCGAGAGCGGCGTAACGGTGTCGGTGCTGGGGGGCATCTCTTTCATCCTCGTTCCCACGCTCTGCGTGGGAACGTCTTCCCGGACGCTCTGCGTCCCGTCTTCGTTCGCGACGCGGAGCGTCGCTCCCTTGGGTTCCCACGCAGAGCGTGGGAACCAGGTCACGGGGTCGGGGCGGTCGCTTCCGCCGCGGCTTCCTCGGTGATCTTCAGGAACAGGTCTTCCAGTGTGCCGTCTCGGTCGGCCTGCCGGCGGAGGTCGGCCATCGTGCCGCAGGCGAGCATCCGGCCGCGGTCGATGATGCCGATGCGGTCGGCCAGCTCCTGCGCGATGTCCAGGGTGTGCGTCGAGAGAAACACCGTCACTCCCGATTCCGCCTGTCGGCGCAGGAGGGTCTTCAACTCGCGGATGCTCTTCGGATCCAGCCCCACCGTCGGCTCGTCGGCGATCAGCAATCGTGGTTCGTGTACCAGCGCCGCGGCGAAGACGGTCCGCTGCCGCATGCCGTGCGAGTAGCGCTCGGTCAGGTCGTCCACGAACTCGTCCAGGTGGAACAGGTCGATGACGGCGGCGATCCGGTCGGCGGCGCGGTCGCGGCCCATGCCGTACAGGTCGCAGGTGAACTGCAGGAACTCGCGGCCGGTCAGCTTCTCGTACAGGAACGGCTGGTCCGGGACGTAGCTGATGAGCCGCCGGGCCGCGTCGCCGTCGGTCCGCATATCGTGGCCGCCGACCGTCACGGTTCCCTCGGTCGGGAACAGCAGGCCGCAGAGCATCTTGATAGTGGTCGTCTTGCCGGCCCCGTTCGGGCCGAGAAAGGCAAATAACTCGCCGGCCGGGACCGACAGGTTCAGGCCCTCGACGGCCACCTTCGGGCCGTAGCGCTTCGTCACGTTGGCCAGCTCGATCATGGTTACTCCTGGCGCTCGAATCGCAGTCGTTCGCCGAACCCGGACGCCTCCTGCCGCAGCACCCGGCCGTCGGCCACGCTCACCCAGGTCCGGGCGTGGACCTCGTCGCCGCGGTACTCGATCACCCAGCACTCGACCGGCTCCTTGCCCGGCCGCTCCAACTTCTCCGGCGACGACTTTACCTCCGCGATCAGTTCGCCGCCGCCCTGCTGGGGGATCGCGCTCGCGGCGACCTCGGAGGACTTCAACACCTCCTTGACCAGCACGTTCAGCGCGTCGCGCAGTGGGTCCACCTCGCGAATCACCCACCTCCGGCCGGGCTGCACGTCCTGGAGTCGGCTCACCGGCATCATCGGGTTGAGCACCTGACCCTGCGGCACCGGGACCGGCTCCAGCGGCCGGTCGATGTTGCCCAGCCGCGATGTGATCATGCACCGGCCGACGAGTTGGCTGTTCTGTACGGCACCCGTCACCTCGGCCGTCGCCTCCGCGAGCCGGACAGCGCCGAGCCCCGTCTTTAGCTGGAGCGACCCGCTCATGTGCTGTTCGCGGAGGTCGCCGGACCGCGTCACCCGGACGGTCGTGTCGAGCTTGGGAATCTCCAGCGAGATGGCGCCGAAATCGACCGACAGGTTCTGATACGTGTTGAGGAACCGGAACGTGTCGTCCTCCGGGACGTACTGCATGCGGGTCGTCAGCTTGCCGACGCGCTGGTCGCCGCGGTAAACGTCCCAGTACGTCGGCACGGTCTGGGCGGCCTCGTCGGCCAGGTCGATGCGCAACGGCGGCGGGCCGTCGGAGAAGAAGCGCGGCCAGACCTCGCGGTAGCCGACGTGGGCGGTGGCGGCGAGCCAGAACAGGACGATCAACCCGACGCCGAGGCGGGACGGCATGGCAACACCCGGGCGGTTCGGCCCGCGCGGAAGACGTGACCCGCCGGGCGGGCACCGGCGACTACCCAATCGTAGTGTTGGACACCTGGGGAGGCAACTTGCCTGCCCGTCGCGAGGGGCGGGCTTGTGGGGTGTGCGGTTCGCCTTGATTCGCCGGTCTGAGGTCTCGACAATATTCGCAACTTCCCCCAACTGACATCGCGCCCGCGGCCCGAGGTTGAACATGATCGTCGGCGTGCCCAGGGAGATCAAGTCCGACGAGTACCGCGTTGCCATGACCCCCAACGGCGTCGAGGAGTTGACCCGGGCCGGGCACAAGATCCTCGTCGAGGCCGGCGCCGGCGTCGGCAGTGGGATCACGGACGAGATGTATTCGGCCAACGGCGCCGAGATCGTTGGCTCGACCGCCGACGTCTGGAAGCGGGCGGACATGATCGTGAAGGTGAAGGAGCCGCTGTCCGACGAGTGGCCGCACATGCGCGCCGGGCAGACGGTGTTCACGTACTTCCACTTCGCCGCCGACGAGGCGCTGACACGCGCGGTGATGAAGAGTGGTGTCACCGCGATCGCCTACGAGACGATCCGCGACGCGAAGGGCGGCTTGCCGCTCCTGACGCCGATGAGCGAGGTCGCCGGGCGGATGAGCATTCAGGAGGGGGCGAAGTACCTGGAGCGCCCGTTCGATGGCCGCGGCATCCTGCTGGCTGGCGTACCCGGGGTGGCCCCGGCCACGGTGGCGGTGATCGGCGGCGGGGTGGTCGGGGCGAACGCCGCCCGGGTGGCCGCCGGGCTGGGGGCGAACGTGTTCATCCTGGACGTCAACCTCGACCGGCTACGCTACCTCGACGACGTGATGCCGAAGAACGTGACCACGCTCTTCAGCAACCGGCACAACATCCTGGACACGATCCAGTGGGCAGACCTGGTGATCGGGGCGGTGCTGATCCCCGGGGCGAAGGCGCCGCACCTGATTCGCCGCGAGGACCTCAAGCGGATGCCGCACCGGGCGGTGGTCATCGACGTGGCCATCGACCAGGGCGGGTGCCTGGAGACGAGCCGGCCGACTACGCATGCGAAGCCGACATACATCGTGGACGACATCGTCCACTACTGCGTCACGAACATGCCCGGCGCCGTCGGCCGGACCAGCACCTACGCCCTGACCAACGTGACGCTGCCCTACGCGCTGCAACTGGCGACCAAGGGCGTCGAGAAGGCGATCGCGGACAACCCCGGCCTGGCCGCGGGGGTGAACGTCAAGGCCGGCAAGGTGACCAACGCCGCCGTGGCCGCCACGTTCGGCCTGGAACTTTATCCAGCAGCTTGACCGGCGAACGGCCGGCGTAAGCCGGCTGGTGGCATGGGACCACACCAGCCGGCTTACGCCGGCCGTTCGCCAGGAACATTCCTCATGCCCCTGCCCGAAGGCGTCAGACCGTTCACCGTCTCGGGGCTGACCACCGCGGTCAAGCTCCGGCTGGAGGAGCACTTCCCCGAGGTGTGGGTCGCCGGCGAGGTAACCAACCTCGTCCGGGCCGCGTCCGGGCACGTCTACTTCACCCTCAAGGACGCCAAGGCTACCCTGCGGTGCGTCATGTTCCGCGGGTTCGCCCTGCGGATGAAGTTCGACCTGCGCGACGGGATCGAGGTCATCGCGCGCGGCGGGCTGAGCGTCTACGAGCAGCGCGGTGAGTATCAGTTGCTCGTCCAGGAGTTGCAGCCCAGGGGGATCGGCGCCGCCGAACTCGCCCTGCGGCAACTCAAAGAGAAGTTGCTCAAGAAGGGCTACTTCGACCCGAAGCGCAAGCGCAAGCTCCCGCGGTTCCCGCGCCGCGTCGCGCTGATCGCCAGCCCCACCGGGGCCGCGATCCGCGACATGCTCGAAATCCTCACGACGCGCTGGCCGATCGCGGACGTGGTCTTCCGCCCCAGCCGGGTGCAGGGCGAAGGTGCCGCCGAGGACGTCGCCGCGGCGGTGCGGCAGCTCAACCACTTGCACAAGCTCAACCTGCTGCCGCTCAGCGCGATCGTCATCGGCCGCGGCGGCGGAAGCTCCGAGGACCTGGCCGCGTTCAACGAGGAGTGCGTCGCCGACGCCGTCTTCGAGTCGGCCGTGCCGGTTGTCTCCGCCGTCGGCCACGAGATCGACGTGAGCGTCGCGGACCTGGTCGCCGACTACCGGGCGCTTACCCCGTCGCAGGCGATCACCGCGCTGTGCCCGGACCGCCGCGAGTTGATGGACGCCTTGATCGACACCGGCGACCGGCTTCGCGAGGCGGTCGAGCACCGCGTTGAACTCGCCCGGCAGCGCGTGGATCAACTCGCCGACCGGCCGGCCCTGCGACGGCCGCTGGAACGAATCCGCGACCTGGAACAGCGGCTCGACGACACCGCCGCCCGACTCCAGCGCGCCGTCAAGCTCCGCATCCAGCGCAACACCGACAGGGTCGCCGCCCTCGCGGGCCAGTTGGAGAGCCTCAGCCCCTTGAACGTCCTGAAGCGCGGCTATAGCCTGACACGGTCTGCCGGTGGTGTAAACTTGATCAGAGACGCGGCCGAGGTGAAGCCCGGGGACCAAATCGTAACCCGGCTGGCCGCGGGAGAGGTCGTCAGCCGGGTGGAGCAGGTGACGCCCCAGGCACGGACGCCCGAGGAGTGAGTGATGCCCCCGCCGGAACAAACCCCCCAACCGCCGCCCCGGTTCGAGCAGGCGCTCGGCGAACTGGAGAAGATCCTCCGCGACCTGGAGGACGGCACCACGTCCCTGGAGGACTCGCTCGCCCGGTACGAGCGCGGCGTCGGGCTCTTGAAGCACTGCTACGCGCAACTCCAGGGCGCCGAGCAGAGAATCCGCCAACTCTCCGGGCTGACCGAGGACGGAAAGCCCGACCTGAAGC
>DATLIF010000082.1:0-14982 GCA_035539575.1 Fimbriiglobus sp.
CCGGACGGCCCACTCTCCAGTTGGTACTGGAGATCGAAGCGGAGGAAATTGATGTGCTGTGTATTGGAGTGCGCCGCAGCGGCTGGCGCAGGCGTGTATCCCGCCCCGACGGCGATCGGCTGCGGCCCCGGGTCCGGCGTCATCGGTGGCAGTGGCGCGGGTGTTGGTTGCGGGGCTGCCGGCTGCGTCCAGGCTGGTTGACCCGCCGGTCGAGTGGTCTCCGGACTGGCTGTGGGTACGACCGGAGCGGCCCCCGGACCCGGTATCGAGGGTGGCGGAAGCGGCCCACCGGCTCCGGCGCCGCCCAGTGCGGACCCGATCCCACACACTGCTGCCAGGCCCACCGAGGGCCCTCTTCCGCCTCCGTCACTGGGCGGCACCGGAGCCGGTGGGCCGCTTCCGCCGCCCTCGATACCGGGTCCGGGGGCCGCTCCGATCGTACCCACAGCCAGCCCGGAGGCCACGCGACCGACGGGTCAACCAGCCTGGACGCAGCCGGCAGCACCCCAACCAACGCCCGCGCCGCTACCACCGATGACGCCGGACCCGGGGCCACAGCCGATCGCCGTCGGGGCGGGATACACGCCTGCGCCAGCCGCCGCGGCACACTCCAACACACAGCACATCAATTTCCTCCGCTTCGATCTCCAGTACCAACTGGAGAGTGGGCCGTCCGGTGTCAGTCGCATCGACCTGTACGTCACCCGCGACGAGGGGCGATCGTGGACCCGCTGGAGCCAGCACGACGGCCGCGAGTCACCGTTGCGGATCCGACTCGACACCCAGTTCAACCAGCAACCGGAAGGGGACTACGGGTTCCGACTGGTGCCGGTGAGCGGGGCCGGACTGACGGACGGCGCTCCGGCGTCCGGCGCCGCCCCCGAGATGCGGGCACACGTGGACGTGACCCCGCCGATGATCAAGGTGTTCGCCCCAACCGCCGACCCGAACCAGCGGAACACGCTCGTGTTGCACTGGGAGGCGACCGACCGCACGTTCGGCCGCGACCCGATCGCCATCGAGTGGAGCGAGCAACCGACCGGTCCGTGGAAGCAGGTTGCCAGTGATGGGGCGGTATCAACCGTCGGTCAGCCGAACGTCCCGAACAACCGGGTGCCGAACACCGGGTCGTATTCGTGGGCGCTTCCGACGACCCTGAACACGCACAAGGTGTACCTGAAGTTCACGGCATGGGACGTGGCCGGAAACCGCAGTGAAGTGGTCACGCCGTCGCCGGTGCTGGTGGACCTGACCAAGCCCCGCGTCAAGATTCAAGGGATCGGCACCGGCGGCCGGCCCTGAGTCTTGCCCTGTCCGCGTCCTCCCCCGGCGATATGCTGTGGCCGGAAGGAGGGCCTCCGTGAAAGCCGCAGTCTTTGACCGCCCCGGCCCGCCGGACGAGGTACTCACCGTCCGGGATGTGCCCACGCCCACTCCTGGCCGTGGTGAGGTGTTGGTGCGGATGCTCGCCAGCCCGGTGAACCCGTCCGACCTCATGTACATCCGCGGGTCGTATACCGTCCCGCCGAAGCTACCGGCCACGCCGGGCTTCGAGGGCGTCGGCGTCGTCGAGTCGTCCGGCGGCGGGCTGCTCGGCCGGTTCCTGGTCGGCCGGCGGGTGGTCGTCATGAACGACCGCACGGGCAACTGGGCCGAGTACGCGGTCGCATCGGCGCGGCAGTGCATCCCAATCCCGTCGGCACTCTCCGACGAGCAAGCAGCGACGTTTTTCGTCAACCCGGCCACGGCGCTGGCGATCACGCGGCACGTCCTGAACGTCCCCGCCGGCGAGTGGCTGCTCCAGACCGCCGCGGGCAGTGAACTCGGCAAGATGATCATCCGGCTCAGCAAGGGGTCCGGCTTCCGAACCATCAACGTGGTCCGCCGACGGGAGCAGATCGACGAGTTGAAGAAACTCGGCGCGGATCACGTCCTCTGCGATGCGGACGGGCCGCTGCCGGAGCAGGTCAAGCAACTCGTCCCCGGCGGCGTGCGCTACGCGATGGACGCGGTCGGCGGCGCGACCGGCTCGCAAGCGGTGCAGTGCCTCGCACCGAGCGGGCGGCTAGTCGTCTACGGTACGCTCTCCGGTGAACCGATTTCGCTCGACCCACGAGCCGTGATCGGCGGCAACCTCAAGGTCGAGGGATTCTGGCTGGGCCATTGGGCAAAGTCGCGGAGCCTGCCGAAGAAGCTCCGCCTGATCCGGCAGATTCGCGGCCTGATCCAGTCCGGTGTGCTGGCCTCTAACGTGGCCGCGATATATCCGTTGGATCAGGTGACAGAGGCCGTCCGCAAGGCCGACACCCCGGCAAAGGGCGGGAAGGTGCTTCTCACCATTGGAGCGTGACCGATGCGAACCCTATTGCTCCTCGCTTCACTCGGCACCCTGACGGGTGCCGCTCGCCTGGAGGCCGCCGACCCGAAGCCGGTCGAGCCGTTCAACGGCAAGGACCTGTCCGGCTGGAAGCTTAAAGGGGCTGAGAAGAAGAGCCACTGGGAAGCATCGCGGGTTGAAGTCAGCCCAGACAAGCCGACCGAACTGCTGACCTTCATTGCAACTACGCCGGTACCACCGCCAAGGGTCCTCGCCAACATTCAAGGCGGCGGGGTGGACATCTTCACCGAGCAGAAGTTTGGCGACTGCACCATCGAGGTCGAGTTCATGGTCCCGAAGGGGTCGAACTCCGGCATCTATGTCATGGGCGAGTATGAGGTGCAGGTGTTCGACAGCTTCGGCAAGGAGAAGCTGACCGGCGGCGACCTGGGCGCCATTTACAGCGCGGCCGTTCCGAAAGTGAACGCCGCAAAGAAGCCCGGCGAGTGGCAGAAGTTCGTCATCGACTTCCAGGCCCCCCGGTTCGAGGGCGATAAGAAAGCGGCGAACGCGAAGTTCCTCAAGGTCACGCTCAACGACCAGGTGTTGCACGAGAACGTCGAGATGAAGGGGCCGACCCCCGGCGGGCTGACTGGCAAGGAGGCCGCGACCGGGCCGCTGATGTTTCAGGGCGACCACGGCCCAGTCGCCTTCCGGAACATCAAGATTACACCGAAGGGGAAGTGACCCCACTCTCCGACCGTAGCGGCTGCCTCTTCCGGGGTCGGCCACTATCATGCACTTATAGCGGGCCACGCTGCCCACCCCGCCCCGAGCCTATCCGAGACTCCCATGAGTAGTGACCTGGAGTTCCGCCCCGGCCTGGAGGACGTGCCGGCCGCCAAGTCGGCGGTCAGCTTTATCGACGGCAGGCGCGCCCGGCTGGAGTACCGCGGCATCCCGGTCGATGTGTTGGCCCGCGAGAGCAGCTACGAGGAAACCGCCTGGCTGCTCCTGAAGGGCGACCTGCCCACCCAGCGGCAGCTCGCCGACTTCGACCATCAACTCCGCGAACGTCGCAAGCTCCACTACCGGCTGAAGGACCTGATCCGGTGCATGCCGTCCACCGGGCACCCGATGGACGCGCTCCAGGCGTCGGTCTCGGCCCTGGGCCTGTACGCGCCGACCCGCTCGGTCGCCGACCCTGCCGCCAACTGGGACTCGACCCTACGGCTGATCGCGGCGCTGCCGACCCTCGCCGCCGCGTTCGCCCGGGTCCGTCAGGGGGCGGAGATTCTCGACCCGCGGCCCGATCTCGATCACGCGGCCAACTTCTACTACATGCTCTTCGACCGGGAGCCGACCCCGGCCGCTCGCAAGGTACTCGACGCCTGCCTCATCACGCACGCCGAGCACACGATGAACGCCTCGACGTTCACGGCCCGCGTGACCGGCTCGGCGCTGGCGAACCCCTACGCTGTGATCTCGGCGGCCATCGGCACCCTCTCCGGCCCGCTGCACGGCGGGGCGAACGAGGAGGCACTCGAGCAGTTCGAAGCGATCGGCGGACCGGAGAAGGTCAAGAGCTGGCTCGACGCGAGGCTCGCCGCCGACTCGAAGTTCAAGATCATGGGTCTCGGCCACCGGGTCTACAAGGTCAAGGATCCGCGGGCGAACGTGGTGCAGGAGCTGGCAGAACACGTCTTCGCCGAGACGAGTCGGCCGAAGAACTACGAGACCGCACTGGAACTGGAGCGGGTCGCGGCCGGCATCTATGGTCCAAAGGGCGTCTACCCGAACGTGGACTTCTACTCCGGGGTGGTGTACCAGGCGCTCGGCATCCCGACCGACCTGTTCACACCGATCTTTGCTGTCGCGCGGGTGGCCGGCTGGCTGGCCCACTGGCACGAGCAATTGAACGGCAACCGGATCTTCCGCCCCGAGCAGATCTTCGTCGGCAAGACCGACGCCAGCTACGTCCCGCTCGAAAAGCGGCCGTGACGCCATGCCCCGCGTAACGACCGCGCTGGCCAACATCGTCTTCGCCCGCAAGTACACCTTGCGGTTCCTGGACGGCCTACCGGCAGCGGACTGGTATCGCATGCCACAGGGGGGCATCACACACATCGCCTGGCAGGTCGGTCACCTGGCATTTGCTGAATTCCGCCTGGCACTGGTTCGAATCCGCGATCCGAAACCCGAAGATGCGAACCTGTTTTCGGAACCGTTCCTCAAGTATTTCGGACGAGACTCGGTCCCCGACCCGGACCCGACGAATTGCCCGACACCGATGGAGATCCGGGCGACCTTCGATCGCGTTCATGAGCAGGTTCTGGCAGAACTTCCCTCGGTGTCCGACGCGACACTCGACGAACCGCCTCTCATGCCGCACCCGCTGTGCAAGACGAAGCTGGAGTGCCTGCACTGGTGCTCGCACCACGAGGGGGTTCACGCCGGACAGATCGGACTGATTCGCCGGCTGCTCGGATACCCGCCGATTTGGTAACACTCTCGATCTACTGGTAACGATCATGCTCGACGCCGCCTACGTCCGGGACAACATCGACGCCGTGCGGCAGAATTGCGCCAATCGGGCGGCACGCAACGCCGAGGTGGACCGGGTCGTCGCCCTGGACGACGAGCGAAAGAGGCTTCAGAAGCAGGCCGACGAACTCCGCGCCCGTGGGAACGAGGTGGCCAAGCGGACCGGCGCAACCAAGGAGAAGGCCGACCGGGACGCCCTCATCGCCGAGGGGCGTCAGATCAAGGAGCAGGTTGCAGCACTGGAGAAGCAGGTCAATGAGGTCGAACAGAACCTACGTCTCGCACTCGTGACCATCCCGAACATGACCCACCCCGACGCCCCAGTCGGGGACGAGAACAGGATCGTCCGCACGTCTGGCACTCCGGCGAAGTATGACTTCAAACCGAAGGACCACGTCGACCTGGTCACCGCCCTGGACCTCGCCGACCTGGAGGCCGGGACGAAGGTCGCCGGTCAGAAGTTCTATTTCCTCAAGAACGAGGGGGCGCTGCTGGAGATCGCCCTCGTTCAGTATGCTCTGACCATTCTCGTCAGGCACGGATTCACCCCGGTCATCACCCCGGACCTGGCCCGGGTCGAGGTGATGGAGGGGACCGGCTACATGCCCCGCAACGACGACCCGACCAAGCGTGAGTTCTACCAGATCGCCGACAGTGACCTTTGCCTGATCGCCACCGCCGAGATCACCATCGGCGGCATGCACAAGGACGACCTGCTCGACGAGGCCCGGCTGCCGCTGAAGTACGCCGGGCTGTCGCACTGTTTCCGCACCGAGGCCGGCGCCGCCGGTCGGGACACCCGCGGCCTGTACCGCGTCCACCAGTTCACCAAGGTGGAGATGTTCGCGTTCTGCACACCGGAGCAGAGCGACGCGATCCACGAGGAACTGCTGCAGATCCAGGAGGAGATCTTCCAGGGGCTAGGACTTCCGTACCAGGTGATCGACACCTGCACCGCGGACCTCGGCGGGCCGGCGTACCGCAAGTACGATCTCGAAGCGTGGATGCCCGGCCGCGGCCAGGGCGGCGAGTTCGGCGAGGTGACCAGCACCTCCAACTGCACCGACTACCAGGCCCGCCGGCTCGGCATCCGCTACCGACCGAAGGAGAAGAAGGGGACCCGCTTCGTCCACACCCTGAACGGCACCGCCGTCGCCTGTACCCGGGCGCTGGTCGCCATCCTGGAGAACTACCAACAGGCCGATGGCACGGTGCGGGTGCCGGACGTGCTGCGCCCCTGGGTCGGCAAGGACGTGATCGCCCCGAAATCGTGACGGAAAGGCTGCCCATTTAACACATACCGTCCCGAGATTGCGATTGCGGTGTCAGGATTTCAGGCGTAGATTCGTGATATAGGTAAAGGCGGTTTACACCGCCGGCTCCTCCCACCCCCTGCCGGGCATACCCGGTATCCGTAGGCGAGTCCGTAGGAATGCCGATCCGCTCGCGCCTGGCCTGGGCCATTCTGGCGCCTGTCGCCGCGCTCACGGTGTGCGCCATGACGCGCCCCGGGGCACCGGTGGCGCTCGCCGCCGACCCGCCGGCCGACAAGACCTTCGAGCAGAAGGTCGTCCCGCTGCTCAACAAGTACTGCAACACCTGCCACGACTCCGAAAAGCAGAAGGGCGGACTGGCGCTCGACATGTACCTGAGCGAGGCCCACGCCCGCAAGGACCGCACGACCTGGGAGACGGTCCGCAAGCTCGTCGCGGCCGGCGAAATGCCGCCGAAGTCCAAGCCCCAGCCGAGCAAGCAGGAGAAGGAGTTCCTGGTCCACTGGATCGAGAACTCGCTGACGAAGGTCGATTGCACGGCACCGAAGGATCCCGGCCGGGTGACGCTGCGGCGGCTCAACCGGAACGAGTACAACAATACCGTCCGCGACCTGTGCGGCGTGACCGTGACCCCCGCGGACGACTTCCCGGCCGACGACGTGGGGTATGGGTTCGATCACATCGGCGACGTGCTTTCCCTCCAGCCGATCCTGCTGGAGAAGTACATGGCCGCCGCCGACCGCGTGCTGGACGCCGCGATCCCGCCGCTCGGCCCCGTGCCATCTTCGAAACAGAATTATCGCCCGCAGAACATTCTGGTGACGCCCCGCTCGGCCAAGACCCGCGACGAGCGGCGACCCCGGATCACGTTCACCACGGAAGGCTCCGCGTACCTGGAAAAGTTCAACTTCCCGGCGACCGGGGAGTACATCGTCCGCGTCCGGGCATGGGGTGCGAAGGCCGCCAACGCATTCCCGACCATGGCCGTCCGGGTGGACGGCAAGGACGTGCACAAACTCTCCGTGGATGCCCCCAAGGACAAGCCAGCGACGTACGAGGCCCGCATCCAGGCGGAGGCCGGCGAGCGCCGGGTGGCGGTCTCGTTCACCAACCCGACACCGGGGGAGAAGGAGCCGCGGTCGCTCGGCGTCGAGTTGATCGAGATCGAGGGACCGTTCGGCAAGGCCCGGCGGCCAATCCCCGAATCGGCAAAACGGTTCATCGTCGCCGTACCTGACGAGCCGGCAGACGCAGCCGGCGCGGCTCGCGAGATCGTTTCGACGTTCGCCCGCCGGGCGTTCCGCCGGCCTGCTCTACCGGGCGAGGTCGAGCGCCTCATGAAGCTCTACACCCTGGCCGAGTCGAAGAGTGAGCCGTTCGAAAAGGCGATCCGGCTCCCGCTCAAGGCGGTGCTGGTGTCGCCGCACTTCCTCTTCCGGATCGAGGACGACCCGAAGGACCCCGCGGCCGTCCGAACTCTGGACGACTTCGAGCTGGCCACCCGGCTGTCGTACTTCCTCTGGTCGAGCATGCCCGACGACGAGCTATTCGCCCTCGCCGGGCGCGGCGAACTGGGCAAGCCCGGCGTACTGAAAGCCCAGATCGAGCGAATGCTCAAGAACTCGAAGAGTGCGGCGCTCGTCGAAAACTTCGCCGGGCAGTGGCTCCAGCTCCGCAGCCTCAAGACGGTCAGCCCTGATGTGGAACTGTTCAAGGACTGGGACGACGAACTGCGCTCGGCAATGGCGCGGGAGTCAGAGCTGTTCTTCGAGCACGTTATCAAGAACGACCGCAGCGTGCTGGAGTTCCTCGACGCCGACTACACCTTCCTGAACGAGCGACTGGCGAAGCACTACGGCGTCCCGAAGGTGTACGGTCGGAGCTTCCGGCAGGTGAAATTGCCCGACGGCCGCCGCGGCGGCGTGGTGACGCAGGCGAGCGTCCTGACCGTGACCTCCAACCCGACCCGGACCTCGCCGGTGAAGCGTGGCAAGTGGGTCTATGAGAACATCCTCGGCCTGACCGCGCCACCGCCAGCACCAGACGTGCCCGAGCTACCACCCGTCGGCCAGTTGAAAGGGACGCTCCGCCAGCAAATGGAGCAGCACCGCTCCAACCCGAACTGTGCGAGTTGTCACGCCAAGCTCGACCCGCTCGGTTTTGGACTGGAGAACTTCGACGGAGTCGGTGCCTGGCGAGAGAAGGACAACAACCAGCCAGTTGACGCCAGTGGTGTGCTGCCGGACGGCAACAAGTTCAACGGCCCCGCGGAACTCCGCAAGGTGTTGCTCGCCAAGTCCGATCTGTTCCGACGGTGCCTGGCCGAGAAGCTGCTGACGTACGCGCTCGGCCGGGGATTAGAATATTATGATAAGTGCGCGATCGACGAGGTAGCGGCTAAACTGAAGTCCGGGAACGACAAGTTCTCTGCGCTGGTGATGGCGATCGTCGAGAGCGACGCCTTCCGCAAGCGCAAAGGCCAGAGGAGCGAGTAATGCCCGTGAACCCGCGAATCTCCCGCCGGACCGTTCTAAAGGGACTTGGAACCGTCGTCGCGTTGCCCTGGCTGGAGTCTCTGGCCCGCGCCGCCGCTCCGGTGACTAGTGCCACGGGCGCACCCCGGCGGGTGGCCTTCCTGTACGTCCCCAACGGCATCCACATGCAGGACTGGACGCCGACGGCTGCGGGAAAGCTCGGAGCCTTGCCGGACATCCTCAAGTCGCTGGAACCGCACAAGAGCTACGTCAACGTCCTGACCGGGCTGGAACTGGACAAGGCCAAGGCCAACGGCGACGGCCCCGGCGACCACGCCCGCGCGATGGCCGCGTTCCTCACCGGCCGCCAGCCGCGCAAGACCCACGGCGCCGACATCCGGGCCGGCATCTCCGCCGACCAGCACATCGCCAACGCGACCGGCGACAAGACCCGGTTCCCGTCCCTGGAACTGGGGATCGAGAAGGGGCTCAACGCCGGCAACTGTGACTCGGGTTACAGTTGCGCCTACTCGGCGAACCTCTCCTGGCGCGGCGAGGCGACCCCGAACGCCAAGGAGACGGACCCCAAGCAGGTCTTCGACAGGCTCTTCGGCGGCCACGACCCGAAGGAACTCGCCGAGGCCCGGGCGAAACGCGACCTGTACAACCGCAGCGTCCTCGACTTTGTGATGGAGGACGCGAAGGGCCTGAGCAAGACCCTCGGCCAGGGCGACCAGCGGAAACTCGACGAGTATCTCAGCGCGGTCCGAGAGGTCGAACAGCGGATCGAGAAGGCTCGACAGGCCGCCGCCAGCCGCAAGCCGGCCCCGAAGCCGGACATGGCCGAACCGGCCGGCGTTCCGAAGGAGGTCAAGGACCACGTCCGACTGATGGCCGACCTGATGGTTCTGGCGTTCCAGACCGACCTGACG
Organism: Fimbriiglobus sp.; assembly: GCA_035539575.1. Lineage (GTDB taxonomy): Bacteria > Planctomycetota > Planctomycetia > Gemmatales > Gemmataceae > DASSAT01. The sequence goes on from DATLIF010000082.1 coordinate 9,542, forward strand.
CGGGTGGTGACGTTCCCGCTGGCCAACGACGGCAGCAACCGGCCGTACCCGTTCATTGGGGTGTCGGAGGGACACCACGACTGCTCGCACCACGGCTCGGACCCGAAGAAACTGGAGAAGATCAAGAAGATCAACACCTTCCACGCCGAGCAGTTGGCATACGTTGTCAGCCGGATGGCGGGGGTGAAGGAGGCGAACGGCAAGTCGCTGCTGGACAACGTGATGATGGTCTACGGAAGCGGTATCGGCGACGGGAACCGGCACAACCACGACGATTTGCCGATCCTGCTAATCGGCAAGGGCGGTGGCACAATCGACGGCGGTAGGCACCTCAAGTACGATCGGGCGCCGCTGATGAACCTGTACCTGTCGCTGTTCGACCGGATGGGCTGCCCGACTGACCGCTTCGGCGACAGCACGGGGCGGCTGAAGATCTGAGCCGACCAATTCACGCCAAGACAACGGCCCGCGGACTACTCCGCGGGCCGCTCTGTTCTCCCTTCAATCCAAGTCGTCACGGGTCAGGAAACGGTCCACCTCCGCCACGGTCTTCCGCCGATCCCCGACCACCGATTCGGGGCACGCCCGAGCGAGTTGATTACCCGCCGGGCCACGGGGTCCGGTGCGACGATCTCCCCCTTGTGCAGCACCCCGAGCGGGTTCGACCCGCCGGGGACGAACGGCATCAGGCTGTTGTTCAGAACCACGACGAAAGGCTCTCCGTCAGGCAGGTCCAACTCGGTGATGAACGGGGCGAGACGTATCTCGCCGGCCGGAAACATCGGGTTATGGGTGGACAGGTACGCCTCCACGTCCATCCCCGCCCGGTCCGCCGCCCGGTGGGCGTCGGCCACGAAGAACCGGCTCCGGACGGTCGTCACCTCGTACCCGAGGACCAGTAGGGAAGCGGCCGGTGCCCCGTCGCGGTGGAACTTGGTCGTCACCTGCTGGTCAAACCGACCAAGCCGCTCGGGGACGAATCGCTCCCCGGCTGCCGCCCCGAACCCCTCGACGAGGTCGATCATGAGCCGGCGCAGGGCACGAGAGCCGGTGGAAGGGTCGATCCGGAGGAGAGCGTACCCGGGCTGGTCAAGGGCGGTCCTCCAAACCCACGACAAGAGGTCTACGGCGAGTCGGAGGGCGTCGGGTGGTTGCAATTGACTCATCGGGTAAGGCGACCGCCTAGTTGTAGCCAGTTATGGTCCAATAGCGGCATCGGCGGGCGTGCCGGTGAGCGGCCGTCGCCCTATACGATCACCCGCCGGTTCGCCACGCGGACGTCGCAGCCGACGGGGCGGTTGCCAAGCCAGGCATCCCAGGCGCCGTGGTCGGCCACATCCACCCCCTCGGCCTGGGCCGCCTTCTGCAGCCCGACCTGCAACTCATTGAGGATCTCGCTATCCATCAATTCCGGGTGCTCGGCCAGGTGGGCGTGCAGCACGCGGTAGATCAGCTTTCGCTCGCCCAGCGGGTAGTCGTTCACGGGTTGTCTCCGAATCGGGGAATCTATCCCAATTCTACGGGTCACACAGACAGGGGCGCACTCACCCCGCCTACAATGTGGTGTCCCCGCATCCCCCCGACCGCGCCGAGGGTCCGCCGTTGACCGCAGCCCGACCGAGTACACTGAAGGAACTCCGCGAGAGCGGCTGGAAGTCCAGGCCAGTCAAGGACGAACTCCGCGACAACTTCCTCGCCGCTCTGAAGCGCGGCGACGACATGTTTCCCGGCATTGTCGGGTACGAGGACACGGTTGTCCCGGAGATCAACATCGCCGTCCTGGCCGGCCACGACATGCTCTTCCTCGGCGAGAAAGGGCAGGCCAAGAGCCGGCTGATGCGATCGCTGGTCCGCTTCCTCGACGAGGCGATCCCGTATCTCGACCTCCCCGGCTGCCCAGTCCACGAGGATCCGTACAAGCCCATCACCAAGGCCGGCCGGGAACTCCTGGAGAGCACCCCGGAGGATCGGGTGCCGATCGCGTGGTGGCCGCGGAAGGACCGCTACGCCGAGCGACTCGCCCCAGGCACGAAGTTCGCCGACGTGATCGGCGAGATCGACCCGGCCAAGCTCGCCACCGGCACCAGCATGTCAGCCGAGGACGCCCTGCACTTCGGGCTGATCCCCCGCATGCACCGCGGCATCTTCGCCATGAACGAGATCCCCGAGCTGGACGAGTTGATCCAGGTCGGGCTGTTCAACATCCTCGAAGAGCGGGACGTGCAAATCCGCGGCTACCCGATCCAGTTCGACCTGGACGTGCTGGTCCTGTTCTCCGCCAACCCGACCACCTACAACCGCTCGGGCAAGGTGATCCCGCAGCTCAAGGACCGGATCGGCTCGCTGATCCAGACGCACTACCCAACCGACCGCGGGCTGGGCATCCAGATCACCGAGCAGGAAGCCAGCCTCGACCTCGGCGGCGAGTTCCCGGTCCAGGTGCCGTACTTCATGAAGGAGGTGATCGAACAGATCTCGGTCGCCGCGCGCAAGTCGAAGTACGTGGACCACTCCAGCGGGGTCAGCGCCCGGTTCAGCATCGCCAACTACCGGACGATGGTTGCCTCCGCCCGGCACCGAGGTGTCGTTCTAGGAGAGAAACCGGCCGTGCCACGGGTCAGTGACCTGGGGCACCTGCCGACCTCGTCGCTGGGCAAGCTCGAACTGGACCTGATGGGCACGCATCAGATGTCGGAGAAGCAGGTCCTGGAGGCGATCGTAGCTGAGGCGATCGGCGTCGTGTTCGACGAGTATGTGGACAAGCACGGGTTGGAGGAGATCGCCGAGGTGTTCGGCAAGGGGGTCAAGATCGAGGTCGGCGACCAGCTACCGTCGGCCGAGTACGCCCGACGTCTGAAGCGGGTGCCGAAGGCGTGGGACAAGGCGTTCGAGGTGAACGTCGGCGAGTCCGACGCGATGCGGGCGTCATGCGTGGAGTTCGTCCTGGCCGGGCTGTATGCTACGGACAGGATCAGCCGATCGACCAAGCACGGCCGCATTGTGTACGAGACGTGAGGGCCGCAGAGGTGTCGGCGACACTGGTCACATACGAGGAGCGGTTGAGGCAGAACCCCCGGTGGGCCCTGCGGGAGGGGAGCATGCACTTCGAGCGGGAGAGTGCGGTCTTCCGGACGATGCAGAAGATCTCGGACCGGCTCACGGAACTCGGGGTCGCCCACGCCGTTGCCGGCGGGATGGCGATGTTCCAGCACGGGTATCGCCGCTTCACCGAGGACGTGGATGTCCTGGTCACCCGCGACGGGTTGAAAGCCCTCCATGATAAGCTCGTCGACCTGGGATACGTTCCGCCGTTCGAGGGTAGCAAGAACTTGCGAGACGCGGAAACAGGGGTCCGGGTTGAATTCCTCGTAGCCGGCGACTACCCGGGGGACGGGAAGCCCAAGCCGGTCGTTTTCCCCGACCCCGCGACCGTCGGCGTCGAGGTCGGCGGAGTGCGCTGCATCAGCCTGCCCGCACTCGTCGAATTGAAGTTGACGTCCGGGACGGCCGCCTGGCGGTTGAAGGACATCGCCGATGTACTGGAAATGATCCGGGCACTTGGTCTGTCGGACGACTTCGCCGACCGCCTTCACCCCTCCGTCCGGGACAAGTTCCGGGAACTGGTCGCCGTTGGCCGCGACGCCCCGCACGAGCCCGAATAGCCATTCCGTCACACCCGATAGGCCGCTCATGAGCAACCCCAACCGCCTTGGCGGTGTCATCCATACGTACCAGAAGTACGACCCGGCCAAGTTTCCGTCGCCGACGCAGCCGCCGCCAGACCTCGTCTCCCCGGCGTTCGAGCACATGCTCCACTATGGCGACCTCTCGGAGTTAACCGAGGAGGAGCTGGCGCGGATGGTCAAGATCGACCCGAGCCAGATCGCCGGGCTGGGGCCGAGCATCGACCACCTCCGGCAACTGCTCCTGGAGCGAAAGCGAAAGATCCTCGAAACCTACGAGACGAATGCCGTCCAGAAAGAGGCTGTACGCGCGTTCCAATCCAAAGCAGCCGAGACGACGCCGCCGGAGAAACTTCGCAAACGCTACGACGAGGCGGTCAAGGAGGAGCAACTCCGCGACCTGGAGGATCTCTTCTTTCGGGCCGGTGATGACCGCGGCCAGTTCGCGCGCGATCTCGTCCAACTCGTCGAACGGCTGGGCGAAAAGTATCAGGTAGACGAACTGGCCGCGAAGTACGACTTCACCGGCCGCACGAAGTTGACCGTTCCCGAGGCTCTCGCCATCAAGGAGGAGTTGGAAGAGATCGACAAGCTCCTCAAGCAGCTTGAGGAGGCACGCAAGCACGCCCAGGTCGGGTACGTGGACCTGGAGGAACTGTCGAAGTTCGTCGATCAGGCGGACGTGGACCAACTCCGCAACCTTCAGCAGCAGATCGATGACTACATGCGGGAACTGGCGAAGGAACAGGGGATCGACGGTGACGCCCGCAAGGGGTTCGAGATGACCCCGAAGGCTTATCGACTGTTTCAGTCGAAGGTACTCTCGAAGATCTTCGCCGATTTGCAGGCGTCCCGGACCGGACGGCACCCGGACGCGGTCCTCGGCGAGGGGGCGACCGAGTCGCCGCGGACCAAGCCCTACGAGTTCGGCGACTCCGTCACCCACATGGACATCCCGGCCAGCTTCACAAACGCGCTCCTACGCAACGGGCCTGGGCTGCCGGTGCGGATGGCCCCGGACGACATTGTCATCCACAAGACTCGCAACACCCCGAAGGCGGCGACATGCGTTCTGCTCGACATGTCCGGGTCGATGCGGTATGACTCGATGTACGTCAACGTCAAGCGGATGGGTCTGGCACTCGACGGGCTGATCCGTTCCGAGTACCCCGGAGACTTCCTGCAGTTCGTAGAGATGTACACCTTCGCCAAGCCGCGGCCGGTGGCCGAGGTGGCCGGGTTGATGCCCAAACCGCCGACCGTCTTCAACCCGGTGGTACGGCTCAAGGCCGACATGTCGAACCCGAAGTTCACCGAGTTCGACGTTCCCTGGCACTTCACGAACATCCAGCACGGATTGCAGACCGCCCGCCGCTACCTGGGCGCGCAGGACACCCCGAACCGGCAGGTGATGCTCATCACCGACGGGTTGCCGACGGCGCACTTCGAGGGGAGCATGTTGTACCTGCTCTACCCGCCGGACCGGCGGACCGAGGAGGCGACTTTGCGGGAGGCGATGCTCTGCGCCCGCGAGGGGATCACGATCAACATCTTCCTGCTGTCGAGCTGGAACCAGTCGCCGGAGGACATCCGGTTCGCATATAAGGTAGCCGAGTCCACCAAGGGCCGGGTGATCTTCACCGCCGGTCGTGAACTCGACCGGTACGTCGTCTGGGACTACATCCAGCGGCGGAAGACGATCGTGTCGTGACGCCTGGCGAGCCGGGAGCGACAGCGACCGGAGGGCGCCCCTCCGGT
>DATLIF010000083.1:0-9054 GCA_035539575.1 Fimbriiglobus sp.
GGCCGAGATCGGCGGACTCGTCGCGGGCGGCGCGGTGGCGTTCACCGACGACGGCAGCCCGGTCGAGTCCGCGGAGCTGATGCGGCGGGCGCTCGAGTACACGAAGATGTTCGGCAAGGCGGTGCTGGTCCACGCGGAGATCCCCGAGCTGACCCGGGGCTGGGTGATGGCCGAGGGGGCGGTCAGCGTGCAGCTTGGCCTGCGCGGGATGCCGGCGGTCGCCGAGGAGATCATGATCTACCGCGACATCGCGCTGGCGGAGCTGACTGGCGGCAAGGTCCACATCCTGCACGTCTCGTCGGCCGGCGGCGTCGAGCTGATCCGCCAGGGGAAGAAGCGCGGCGTGAACGTCACCGGCGAGGCGTGCCCGCACCACTTCACACTGACCGACGAGTCCCTGCGGAGCTTCGACAGCAACTACAAGATGGCGCCCCCGCTGCGCACCCAGAAGGACGTGGACGCGATCATCGCTGGCCTCAAGGACGGCACGCTCTCGGTGCTGGCCACCGACCACGCCCCGCACGCCCCGGAGAAGAAGGCCCGCGAACTCGACCAGGCGCCCAACGGCATCATCGGGCTAGAAACCTTCCTTCCCATCTGCGTAACCTTCTTAGTCGAGAGGGGCCACCTGACCTGGCCGCAGATGATCGAGAAGATGACGGTCAACCCGGCGGCGGTCCTCGGCATCGACCGCGGCACGCTCAAGACCGGCCGGCCGGCGGACGTGACGGTGATCGACCCCTCGGCCGAGTGGACGATCGACGTGACCCAGTTCCAGACCAAGAGCCGCAACAGCCCGTACCACGGCTGGAAGGTGAAGGGCCGCGCCGTGGCGACCATCGTCGGCGGCGAGGTCAAGAAGTCCGAGATCGGGTGATGAGCCGGAAGAAGGTCAGCCCCGAGGCGGCGTGGTTGAACTGTCGGGCCCCGATCGACGGGCTGCCTGTCGTCGCCAAGACGGCCAGCCCCCGGCGGCTCAGGTTGTTCGCCGTTGCCTGCGTCCGCCGCGTTGAGGACTTGTGCCCTGCCGAACTCGCTGGCCCTGTCCGTGCCGCCGTCGAGCAGGCCGAGTTGTTCTCCGACGGCAAGCTGACGCGGACCCAACTCCGGCAGGCCCGCGAGCAGTTCGACGCGGGTTACTTCAGCGACGAGATGACCGAGGGGGAAGTGTACGCCGGCGACGCCGTGTATGCCGCTCTGGAAAGCAAGCTCGACCGGGTGCTCGACGCTCCCCTCCTCGTCGAGTACACCGTCCCGGGCCTGGCCCACGACCAGGGTCTGCCACCGACGGACCCGCACCGTCGGGCCGCCGAACTGGCCGTCCAAGTCCGGCTGATGCACGACGTCTTCGGCAACCCGTTCCGGCCGGTGACGTTCGACTCGGCGTGGCGGACCTCGACCGCCGTCGGCCTCGCCCGCACCATGTACGAGTCGCGGGACTTCGCCGCGATGCCGATCCTGGCCGACGCGCTGGAGGAGGCGGGGTGCAACAGCGCCGACGTGCTGGCCCACTGCCGCGGGGACGGATCGCACGTTCGCGGTTGCTGGGTCGTGGACCTGGTACTGGGGAAGACATGACTGTTGTTCAACCCAGCGAGCGGGGGGCGTAAGCCCCCCGAGGTAGCGCCGGCGGGCTCGCACGCCCTCGGGGGACTAACGTCCCCCGCTCGCTTTGCTGGGATACCCTCACGCCGCCGGCTGCTTGGCCGGGTCGTCCTCCGTTGCCGCCTCGGCCGCGTCCGGGTCGGCGGGGGCGGCCTCGATCACCTTCATCGTCCGCCACTTGCCGTGGCGGAACCGCACCACGAACACCACCGCCATCGACGCGATGTACGCCGTCGCCGCCCCCCAGGCGAACTCCAGCCCCCAGCCCTGACGCCACGCCAGGTACGTCGGGAAGACCATCACCGGCCACGCCAGCGCGATCGAGACGATGGTCACGAACCGGGTGTCGCCCGCTCCGCGCAGCGCGAACGCCAGGATCACGTTCATGCCATCCGCCAGCGAGTAGGCGGCCACGAACCGCAACAGCACCGGGATCAGCGGCGCCACCGCCACCCACTCGTGCGGCTCCATCCCCCGCGCGAACGGGATGGTCATGATGCCGGGAATCGTGCAGTACAGAATCGAAACGATCACCATGTACCCAGTGGCGATCTTCACGCCGGTCCAGGTGGTCTTCTCGGACAGGTCCGGCCGCGACTCGCCCTGCCGCTGGCCGACCAGCACCTCGACCCCCTGCGCCAGTCCCATCACCGGCAGGAACGCCAGCATGTTCAGCGAAAACGTCAGGTTGGTGCCGGCCAGCTCCCGCATGCCGATGTTCCCGATGAGGATCAGGAACGCCGTGAACGCCAGCCCGTCGATGCACCACTGCACGCCGTTGGGCAGCCCGAACTTCATCAGGCGGCCGAACAGTTCCCGGTCGAACCGCCAGCCGGACACCGTGGCGAACTCCGTCCGGTACTTCTTGCGGAACAACAGCACCAGACCCAGACCGGCCGAGACGCAACTGCCCAACGCGGCCGCGTAGCCGGCCCCGTGCATCGCCGCGACCGGGTCGGCCTTCTGCATCACGATCAGCGGGTACGCCAGCGCCCCGTTCGCCGCCATGCCGACGGCGTTGATGAGCAGCACCGTCCAGCTATCGCCACGCCCCGCGAAGAAGCTGTTGACCGATGCGACGATCAGCATCGGCAACGCCGCGAGCGAAAGCGCCTTGAAGTACTCCAACTCCAGCAGCTTGACCTGTGGCGTGTGCTCGGTCAGGCCGATGACGAGGCCCGCCACCGGCGTCAGGAGCGGGAACAGCAACCCGGTGACGAGACTGAACTGCAGCGCCTGCCAGACGACCGGCCCGATGCGGTGCGGCCGGCCGGCCCCGGTGTACTGCGCCACGAACACGGTGGCGTACATGGCGGTGCTGTTGAGCAGGACGAACGGGGTCCAGAAGTACAGGACGGTCGGCATGGTGGCCGCGAGCGCGTCGCTGCTCACCATGGCGATGAACACCCGGTCGATGAAGATCTGCACCGTCCAGAAGCTGGCGCTGAGGATCAGCGGCAGGGACAGCGCGATCAACTCCCGGTAGCCGCCCGGCGTGTGCTTTTGCGGAGAGGGTTCGGACATGCGGACCTCCGGGCGGGGGATTCTTTACTAGAGCCTCCGGGGCGCGGCCCGGTTCGCGCCCCGGGTGATGATACCCGGCCGGCGGGGTGGTCCTTCAACCTCAGATGTGATCCGGCGTGTTGGCGAACGGCCGGACCGCCGGAAAGGTGTGCCAGCACTAGCCTAATGTCGTCGTAAGAGACCTGCTCGTTGAGGGCCTGGTAGATCGGCTTGAGCTTCTCGGCGCCGACCTCCTTCGCCGCGGCCGCGACCTCCTGGTAGACGTCGTCCGGCACCCACGCGGAGATGTCGGCCGGCTTCTCGGTGAGGATGTACTGCGTCAGGTAGTCGCCGACCGTGGACCGGGCGAGTTTGAGCTGGTGCATCGCGTCGGGGATCGCAGTCCCGTCGCGGAAGAGCTGGAACGCCGTCTGACGCCGCGCCGCGCCGGCGACCGACGACGGGCCGGCCGACCGCGGCTGGGGCGCCGGGGCGGGGTTCTCCGCGGCGTGTGCGTGGATCGCTCCGAGGAACCGCGCCCCGTACGCCCGTAGCTTGACCTCGCCGACGCCGCTGACCTGCTTCATCCCGTCCGGGGTGGTTGGCCGCACCCGCGCCAGGGCGATCAGCACCGTGTCCGGGAAGACGCGGTACGGCGGCACGCCCTCGGCCGCGGCCAGCTCGCGCCGCAGTTGCCGCAGCCGCTCGAAAAGATCGGCGTCGGCCTCTGCCACCCCTTCCACCTCGGGGAACGACGGGCCGGCCGGGGCGGATCGCGATCGCTTCTCCCGGCGGGCCAGCTCGATCAGCCGGACCTGGCGCTCGCCGCGCATCACCTCCCAGGACGCCTTGTTCAGCTTCAAGAGCGGGTACTCGTCGCCGGCCTGGACCAGCACCCCCTGCCCGATCAGTTGGAACACCCAGTCACGAAGAGCCGCCTTCGGCGTCCCCTTCAAGAGGCCGTAGGTGGTGAGCTGGTCGTGGCCGCGCTGGCGGACGGAGTCCGTGTCCTCGCCGCGCAGGACCGCGGCGACGTGGTTGACGCCGAACGACTCCTTCACCCGCGCCACGCAGGAGAGGATCTTCTGCGCGATCACCACCGAGTCCGGCACCTCCTGCGTGTCGCCGAGACAGACGTCGCACGCCGTGCAGTTGGGCGACTCGTACCCCTGGCCGAAGTACGACACCAGCGCCTTGTGCCGACAGGTCGCGCCGCGAGAGTACCGGTCCATGTCGTTGAGGTGGGCCAGCGACGCGGCGACATACTCCGGGCTGGCCCCGTTCTCCGCGGCCGATCGCGTGATCATGAACTTCTGCGACACCGCGTCCGACCCGGAGTGCAGCAGCACGCACTCCGACGGCAGCCCGTCGCGGCCGGCCCGGCCGGTCTCCTGCTGGTAGTGCTCGACGGACTTCGGCATCGCCGTGTGCAGGACGACGCGCACGTCCGGCCGGTCGATCCCCATGCCGAAGGCGATCGTCGCCACGATCAGCGGCGCCTCATCTTTTGCAAAGAAGTCCTGCGCCCGCTTGCGGTCGTGCGGCTCCATGCCGGCGTGGTAGCCAACCGCCGGGTAGCCCTGACCCGCCAGCATCCCCGCGAGGGCTTCCACGTCCTTGCGACGCAGGCAGTAGATGATCCCGGTCTGCCCCTTGTGTCGGTCGAGGATCTCGCACACTTGCCTGCCCACGTCCAGCCGTGGCAGCACGCGGTAGGTGAGGTTCGGCCGGTCGAAGTCGCCGACGAGTACGTCCGGGTCGCGCAGGTGCAGTTGTTCGACGATGTCGTGGCGGACTCGCTCGGTGGCGGTGGCGGTGAAGGCATGGACGGCGGCGCCGGGGAACAGCTCACGCAGCCGGCCGAGTTGGCGGTACTCCGGGCGGAAATCGTGCCCCCACTGGCTGATGCAGTGGGCTTCATCGACGGCGATGGCTCGCACCCCGCCGGAGGAGTTCAGGAACCCGACGAACCCGTCCAGCGCGAGGCGCTCCGGGGAGACGAAGACCAGCGGCGCCTCGCCGGCGAGCAGCGCGGCGGTCGCGTTGTCGCGTTCGGCGGCGGTCTGGGTGCTGTCGAAGCGGATCGCGTTGATCCCGATCCGGCGGAGCGAATCAACCTGGTCCTTCATCAGGGCGATGAGCGGCGAGACGACGACCGAGGCGCCGCCGCGGTGGACGGCAGGGGCCTGGTAGCAGAGGGACTTGCCGCCGCCAGTGGGCATGACGACCAGGGCGTCGCGGTCGGCCAGGACGGCGCCGATGGCCTGCTCCTGCAGCGGCCGCAGCGACCGGAACCCCCAGTGCCGGGCGATCAGCGCGAGCAGGTCGCGGGGCAACGAGGGCGAGGCGGACATGGCGGGTGTGTTCCTGACGGCGGCACGGAAAATGTGATTGTACCCGCGCCCCGCCGGATCGATAGCCGCGTAGCTTGGTACGGCTTCTGGCGAACGGCCGGCGTGAGCCGGCTGGTGGCACCCGCCCCACCAGCCGGCTCACGCCGGCCGTTCGCCAAGACCCGGCCTACTTGCCCGCGCCTTCGAGTTGCTTGAGCTTCGCCCGGGCGTCCTCCTCGATCTTGCGGACCGCGGTCAGCACGCCCTGGAGCGCCTTCAGGTCCTGCTGATCGGTCTCGGCGTTCGGGTCGAGCGTGTCGCTGACCTCCTTCATCCGCGCGTACGCCGGCTCGAACGAGCTGACCAGGTTCCGCAGCCCCAGCCGGTCGTCGTACTTCGCCAGCACCCCCGCCGCGTCGGTGAGCGGTTGAACCGCCGCCCGGAACGCCGCCAGACCCGCCGCCTTTCGCCACTCGTCGGTGACATAGTCCCGCGCCTTGCGGTGCGTGTCGTCCTTCGGCTGCCACTCCTTCGCCAGCTTCTCCTTCTGCGCCTGCGCGTCCGCGTTCTGCGTCACCTTGAACAGCTCGTCGTACAGGTCCAGCGCCTCCGGCACTTCGCCGCGCGCGATCAGCGACTTGATCTGGCTCTCCAGCTCCTTCGCCCGGAACTCGCGCTCGAACCGCACCGGGTCGTTCGCCTTCGCGACCGCGGCCTGCAACTCGTTGGCCTTCTCCTCAATGGTCGGCCGGCCGGCGCGGATCGCCTCCAATTGCCGGCCCGCCGACTCCAGGAGCGACGCCGGCACCTCCTCCTTCGCCATCGGGTCCTGCTTGAGCTTGTCCAGCTCCGCGGTCAACTCCTTGTCGGCGGCGTCCTGGGTGGCCAGCCCCGCCGTCGCCCGGTCGAACGCCTCCTGGTTCTTGCCCAGCACGATCAGCCGGGTCAGCGCCTTGAGCAACTCCAGCTGCGCGGTGCGGGCCTCGGCCACCCGGCCGCGCAGGTCCTCGACCGCCCGCTCCAGGGCGGCCCGGGCGGCGTCCTCCGGCTTGGCGTCGAAACGGATCGTCACCGGGCCGTCGCCGAGGATGGGCACCGCGAACGGCACCGCCCGACCCGACCCGAGGCTGACCACCACGCACGCCACGTCCCGCAGCGGCCGCGGCGAGCGGAACACCGCACCGCGCAGCACCAGCCCATCGGCGGCGTTGAGCTGGGTGGCGAAGCCGGTGTCGGTCGCCCGGACCTGTAACAGCCCGGCACCGACCTGCGGCTTGCCCTGCTGGTCCACCACGCGCAGCTCGACCGGTGCCTCGACTGTTGCGAGCTTCATGCAGCGCGACCCCAGTACGTTGCGGCCGGCGGGGAACGGGTTCCGGTAGCCGGTCAGCACCTGGCACTTGCACGCGCCCTCGGCAACTGGTCCCTCGGCCCGCAACAGCACGAACTGCTGCGGCCGGCCGACCGCCACCTTGACCGGCTCCGGTGCCTTGGCCCCGATCCGTGGCTTCTCGCCCGGCGGCGTCGGGACCGGCTTCGTCTGCTCGTGGATGAGCGCCACCGCGAAGACATCCCCCGGCTGGACGAACCGGTCGAACCCCGGCAGCGCCCCGCCGCGGAACCGCACGCGAACGGCGTCCGGTTCCTTGTCCAGCTTCTCGACGGTGCCGACCGGGCCGAAGTCGCGGGCGAGCATCAGCCCGGCAGTCCGGGCGACCAGGTCCGATGTGCGGGTCTCCCGGGTCCGCACGACCGGCGACGGTAGCCCCGTCGAGCCGTCGTGCTGCCGGGCCTCCAGCCGGTAGCCGTTGCCCTCGAAGCGGACCCGCAGGAAGTGCGTCTTCACGCCGGTCAGCTCGCGGAACTCCGGCGCCTCCAGGGCGGCCCAGCCGTCCTGGACGAACTTCTTCCAGAGCGGCTCGCGCTTTTCCTCGGGGACGGCGTCCAGGTCCGTGACCTCGACCCGCCCGACCTCGCCGAGTGGGGTCTGGAGGGCGGCCTTGATGGCGTCGGTGATCTGCTCGCGGTAGGCCGGGTAGAAGACCGGGTGCGGGTCGAACCGGACGACGACCCGCAGTCGGTACGGGGTCGCGGCCTCCGGGTCGAGCCGGGCCGGCGGGGCGGCTTGCACGGCGAAGGCAGTCAGCAGGACGAGCGCCAGAGGCAGGGACCGGTGCATCATCACTCCTCCCAAGCTGGCCGCATTGTACCGCACTTCTCCGCCTCGTTCCCACGCTCTGCGTGGGAACGCAAGGGGGCGACGCTCCGCGTCGCGGGCGGAGCCGGCCGGCGAGTTTTCCGGTCAACTGCAGACGCTTCCGACCCGCGTACGCCGGCACGCGGAGCGTGCGAAGAGGCGTTCCCACGCAGAGCATGGGAACGAGAAGACAAATAAAAAAGCCCCGGCCGGCGAGAGGGGTCGCCGGCCGGGGTCGGTGGTGGGCGGGGGACGGGAATCACCCGCCCACCGGGTTACAGCTTAGTTGCAGCACGAGGCGGCCGGGGCGCCGCAGCCGGTGTCGCAGCTGATCGGGCAGCAGTCGCCGCCCTTGTTGCGGTTGCAGAGCCCGCCGAGCCGGTCGAGCAGGCGAGCCCGCTTCGGCTTGCACGGGGCGGCGCACGGGTCACAGGCCGGGGCGGCGCAGGCGTCGTGGCAGGCCGGGGCACACGGGGCCGGGCAGGCCGGCGGGCAGCACGGGACCTGCTTGGTCACGCACTTCGGGACCATCCGGCAGACCTGCTCGGTGACGCAGTGCGGGACGCACACCGTCACGCAGCGGGTGGCCTGGTACGGGACGCACTTGGTCGTGCAGACCGTGTACGTCTCGGTCCGGCACTCGGGCACGCACCGGGTGCGGGTGACCGGGCACTGGTAGGTCTGGCACTCGGTGACGCACCGGGTGCGGGTGACCGGGCACTGGACCTGCTTGGTCACGCACTCGTAGGTGCAGACCTGCTTGGTGCAGGGCACGCACACCTTGACCTTCTTGCACACCGTGACCGGCTCACACACCGTCTCGCACCGGGTGACCTTCTTGCAGACGGTCTTGTACTCCGGGCACGGCGGGCAGGCGCACGGGTCGCAGCGGGACTTCAGCCGGTCGCACAGGCCCGGCTTGACCTCGACGCACTCCTGCACATAGTCCGTGTGCTTGACCTTGCGGGACTTCATCTCGGTGACCATCTGGGTCTCCCACCGTGTCTCCATGGTGGTGACCGTCTTCACGACCGGAACCCGCTCGGTGACGCACTTGGTCTCCATCACCGTCTCGGTGATCGGCCGGGAGACGTACCGGGTGCGGGTCTCCATGACCGTCTCGGTGACGGGCTTCATCACCGTGACCTGCCGGGTCCGGGTCTCGGGGACCGTCTCGGTGCGGTAGGCGGTGTAGTTCTCCTGCCGCTGTTCCTGACGGTACACGGTCCGGGTGACCGGGGTGTACTCAGGCACCATCTCGGTGACCGTGATGGTACACATCTGCGGGGCGGCCGCGGCCGGGGCGCCCATGACGCCGCCGATGGCCGGGGGCGACCCGACCCAGCCCGGCTGGCCCGGCGGGCACGGTGCGCCGTACCCGGGGGCCGCGTGGCCGGGGGCCACGGACCCGGGGGC
>DATLIF010000084.1:0-5386 GCA_035539575.1 Fimbriiglobus sp.
GCTCCAGTGGATGTCCTGCAAGCACCCCTCGGCGTCGGTCGGCGGAGTCGGCCCGAGTAACCTGGCGAATCGCTCGTTCCACGCCCCCGGCAGGTCGGCCACGGCCAACTCGCCGGACACCAGGTCCAGTTCCAGTTCGAACCGCAGCACGACGTGCAGGTTGTAGGTCGCCTCGTCCGCCTCGACGCGGATGAACGACGGCTTGACCTCGTTGACGGCGAAGTCGAACTCGTCGGGCGTCACGTCGTCGAGTGTGCCAGGGAACGCCTGCTTGAGGCGCGGCAGGAAGTGGTCCCAGAACGACCGGCCGCGGCCGACCTGGTTCTCCCAGAGCCGTGACTGCGACTCGTGGATGCCCAGTGAGCAGTACGACCCGACCGGCGTGCCGAAGTGATCGGCGGGCAGTCCCTGCTCGTACATGCCGTGGCCGGTCTCGTGCAGGACGCCGAAGAACGCCTCGTGGTAGGCGGGGGGGTGGTAGCGGGTCGTGAGCCGGCAGTCGCCTGGGCCGAACCCGGAGCAGAACGGGTGGGCGGTGGTGTCGAGCCGGCCGGAGCCGAAGTCGAAGCCGATGGCGGAGGCGGCGGCCTCGGCGAACCAGCGTTGGCGGTCGGCCGGGAAGTCGCGCTGCAGCACGTCCGCACGGGGCGTCTTGCCGGACTCCGTCACCTTGCGGATGAGCGGGGCGAGTTCCTTCGTCAGCCCGGCGAAGACCTGCCGGACCTCCGCGACGGTGGCCCCCGGTTCGTACTCGTCGAGCAGGGCGTCGTAGGGGTGATCCTTGTAGCCGACCGCCTGGGCTTCCTCGCGCTTGAGGGCCATCACCTGTTCGAGAAGAGGCCGGAAGGTGGGGAAGTGGTTCTTGGCGCGGGCCTCCTGCCACGCCTGCTGGGCGAGGGTGGTGACGCGGGCGAGTTCCTCGACGAGCCGCTGGGGGATCTTCGTGACCCGGTCGTAGGTGTGCCGCAGTTCGCGGACGTTGGCCGCCTCGACGGAATCGGGTTCTGGCTTGGCGGCTTCGACCGCGGCGAGGAGTTCGCCGAAGCGGGGGGCGGTGGCCTTCTCGTGGGCGAGGCTGGCGACGAGTGCGAGTTGGTCGCCGCGGAGCGGGGCGCCGGCCTTCGGCATGTAAGTCTGCTGGTCCCACCCGAGGACGGCGGCGCAGGACTGGAGCAGGGAAACTTCTTTCGCGCGGCGGATGAGTTCGGCGTAGGCGTCGGTCATGGTGAGGTCGTCTTACGGCAGCAGGTCGGCGACGGCGATGGTCGCGCCCGGCGCGGCGAGCGGCGAGACGGAGTCGGTCGGGCCGAGTGTCAGGTGGGTACGATAAGCGGTCGCACCAAGGCCGGTCGGCAGCGGCTCCGGGTCGCGGTAGACAAGCAGCCGGCGGTTGGGCAGGTCGAGTACCCAGTACTCTGGAATACCGGCGGTTGCGTACCACTCCGCCTTGGTGGTGGTGTCGAAGTGCAGGGACGTGTCGCTCAATTCGACCACGAGTTCGGCGGTCGTGGGGTGAGTATTTGTCCCCTGAGGCGTCCCCTGCACCACGGCCACGTCGGGTTCCGGGTCGGTGGTCTGGCCGAGTACCAGTGGTTTTTGCACCCGGACGCGCCAGCGGGCGCCGAACACCGCCCGGATCGCTTCCTCGGTCTTCTCCCCGGCGATCGCGTGCGGCGGGTTCATCGGCCCCTCCTCGATGATGACCCCGTCGATCAGCATGGCCCGGCGGCCCTCGAACATCCCGAGGTCGCCGAGGTAGTGGAACTGATCGACGGTCCACCGCAGGTTCCGCGGCGGACCAGGCGGGATCGGAGTGGCGACGGACGCGGGCATCATGGCAGACCCTCCTCACCGGCAGCGTACCCTCAGCTCTTGCCCAGGACCAGATCGACCACCCAGCAGCCGCGGACGTGGACGCCGTCCGGGTCGCGGCAGTGGGCCAGCACGTCGGGGGTGTCACAGCCGGCCTCTTCGAGGGCGTCGGCCAGGACCGGCATCGCGCCGAAGTCGCGGGCGTCGTACATCGTCCGGGCCAGACCGACGGCGGTGGACGTGCGCCAGGACGGGTCGAACACGACCGCGCGGAACGGGTTGCCGAAGATGTCACGGGCTAGTTTCACTTGCTCGTGGTTCTCCGCATCCCGTCCCACGTCCCACTCAGGTCGCGCGAAGGCCGCTGACGCGTATTGGGCCGGTTCCACGGCATGGGCAGCGGACAAGGAATCCTTGGCAGTCGCCGTCTCGACGGCGAGACTTGCATACCACACGTACTCTGGACAACGACTCGCCTGCAACTCCCGCCGACAGACTGCTACTACACGTCGGACTTGCTTGACGTAGTGCCAATCCACTTCGCCATCAGCAAGTCGCTCACTGGCCTCTACCGCTCGCGTCAGGCGCGCGTCCGATAAGAAACGGAGGACACGCCGCGCACAAGCACAGCCGAGGAACCGCCGCTTCCGGTCGTTTCGACTACCCTTGTGGTGTGTAAGGTCGTACACTCGATCTGCTGCCAGCCATTCCTGCTCCGTCATCACCCCATCCCCGAAACATCGCCACCCCTTGGCACGGCGGGCTACGGGGTGGGAGTGAACTTGCTATCCTCGGACGAGTACGAAGCGGCGGATATACACGACCCGCTCGCCCTCGTGGATGGCGTACTGGACGAACAACGGTCGGGCAAAGCCGCGCCGGAAGATGAGGCCCGAGCCTGGGAGTGTGATCCACGATTCGCCGAACTCGGTCGGCGTTCGTTTCAGTTCTTCCATGACCCACCGGGCGGCCGCGAGAAAGACAGACAGGCGGCCCGTGGCCCGTGCTTCCTCGGCCAGCGTGCGAAACTGCTCCGCCACAACCACGGAGTTGAACACCTGATAGCGGTCGTCCTGGCTCACGAATCCGACCGTTCAAGCTCAGCGATGATGTCTAGGATCGGTGTGCCGGATGTGTCCGTCAACATCCGGTTGAGTTCCTCCTCGGTGAGCGGCTCGTCCGGGATGATTTGTTTCAATAGCGCGTAAGTGGACTCCTTGTACCGCGCGGCCTCCTCCCGGGCGCGGCGGAGCTGTTCTTCCAATTCGGCGATGCGGCGTTCGGCTTCCTCACGGCTCATGGCCCGTCCTCACGCGGGAGAGGGAGATGCGCCATTATAACACGCCACCCCCGCCCGCTAGCTCTTGCCCAGGACCAGATCGACCACCCAGCAGCCGCGGACGTGGACGCCGTTCGGATCACGGCAGTGGGCCAGCATGTCGGGGCTGTCGCAGCCGGCCTCCTCCAGCGCGTCGGCCAGGATCGGCATCGCTGCGAAGTCGCGGGACTCGTACATCGTCCGGGCCAGGCCGACGGCGGCGGAGGCGCGCCAGGAGGAGTTGAGCGCGACGGGGCGGAAGGGGTTGCCGAAGATGTCGCGGAGGATTACCGCTTGGATCGCCCGCTCTTCCTTGGTACCACCCTCTAACCCGGCTGGTCGGACGGGACGGGTTGACGGATTGAGTGCCACCCCAACCATCCGGACAGCTGCGGCCGCCCACTCGGCGGGTCGGGTCTCGTATTGGTCGGGTTCAGCATCGTCGGGAAGTTGTCGGACGGCTGTCCACACCGCCCATGCGGCGTCGGATCGTCCGCGGCGGGGCGAATCCCGTGTTACCCCTCGTTTGGCACGGGAGTACGCCTGATCGGCCGACTGCCGCGCCCGGGCGAGTTCGGCGAGTGTTGCATCCGCATCGGCGAAACGCTCGTTAACTGCGAGTGCTGCCGCACTAGCCGGCGGCAGCAGAGAGCCGAGCCGGCGGCAACAAGCTGTGGCGAGGAGTCGAAGCTTGCGATTGTCGGGAACGGATCCGAGGTTCTTAAACATCCACCGGGGAATCTTCGAGGCGAGCCACTCCGCTTCGGTCATTCGGCAACCTCCAAAGCGCTGCCACCCTCGTCTGCGGTAGGCCGCGGACGAGGGTGGCAGGTGGTTCCGCGCTCGGCTGATGCCTCGCGGCTAAGCGGTTAGCTCAGATTCATCGAGATCAGGAACTCGGCGTTGGACTTCGTCTTCTTGGCCCGGTTGACCAGAAGTTCCATCGCCTCGACCGGGTGCATGTCGGCCAGCACCCGCCGCAGGATCGCCACCTTCTGCAACTCGTCCGGGTGCAGCAGCAGATCCTCCTTGCGGGTGCCGCTGCGGTTGACGTCGATCGCCGGGTAGACCCGCTTCTCGACGAGACGCCGGTCGAGGTGCAGCTCCATGTTGCCCGTGCCCTTGAACTCCTCGAAGATCACGTCGTCCATCCGGCTGCCGGTGTCGATCAGCGCGGTGGCCAGGATCGTCAGCGAGCCGCCTTCCTCGACGTTGCGGGCGGCGCCGAAAAAGCGCTTCGGCTTCTGCATCGCGTTGGAGTCCAGACCGCCGGAGAGCAGCTTGCCGCCGCCGGGGGCCTCGGTGTTGTGGGCGCGGGCCAGCCGCGTGATCGAGTCGAGCAGGATCACCACGTCCCGCCTGTTCTCGACCATCCGCTTGGCCTTCTCCAGCACGATCTCGGAGACGTGGATGTGCTCCTCCGGCGGCTCGTCGAAGGTGCTGGCCACGACCTCCGCGTTCGGCCCCTGCACGAGCCGCTGCATCTCGGTGACTTCCTCGGGCCGCTCGTCCACCAGCAGCACGAAGACGTAGGCGTCCGGGTGGTTCTTGATGATGGCGTTGGCCATCTTCGCCAGCAGGATCGTCTTGCCGGTCCGCGGCGGGGCGACGATCACCCCGCGCTGGCCCTTGCCGACCGGGGTGATCATGTCCACGATCCGCATGGACAACTCGTCGCCGGTCGTCTCCAGCACCAGCCGGGCGTTCGGGTGCAGCGGGGTCAGGTCCTCGAAGCTGGTGACGCTGGCCCCCTCCTCGGGGTGCCGGCCGTTGACCAGCTCGATCTGCATCAGGGCGAAGTTGTCCTGGTTCTCGATCGGCAGCCGGATCGGCCCCTCGACCACCAGTCCGGTGCGGAGGCTCATCCGCCGGATCTGGCTCGGGGAGACGTAGATATCTTCCGGCGACGCCAGGTAGTTGTGGGCGGCCGAGCGGAGGAAGCCGTAGCCGTCGGGCAGGACTTCGAGAGTACCCGAGCCGCGGACGACCTCACCGCGCTCGATCTGTCGGCGAACGATGCCGACGATGAGCTGGGCGCGGTTCATGCCCGTGTGCTCGTGGATGCCCTCCTTCTCGGCGAGCTTGAACAGGTTGGGCATCGGCATCCGGTACAGGTCGTCGAGCCGGCAGCCGGCGGGCCGACCGGCGGCCGGGGCCGCGGGAGCCGCGGGGGCCGAGACCGGAGCCGGCGGCGTCGGGGCCGGGGCCGAGGAGACGGGGCCGGACTCGCCCGGCTTGCGGATGATGCGCTTGCGG
>DATLIF010000085.1:0-4920 GCA_035539575.1 Fimbriiglobus sp.
CCCGCTCTTGAGGGAGAGCGCGAAGCGGGCATCGACGTCCGGGAAGTAGAGGCAAATCCCGACCGGCGAGCCGCCGAGCGCCTGCGGTCCGCGGAACCCCATGTCGGGGAACTCATCGGCCAGCATGATCATGCTGTCGCCGATCTTGATCTCCGCGTGCATCACCATTCCCTCGGGTCCGGGCATCCGCATGACTTCCGTGGCGCTGAACACCTTCTTGTAGAATTCGATGGCTGCGGCGGCCCCCTTGATCACGAGATAGGGCGTCGCGGTGTGGTAACCCTTCGGTGTGTGGCTCACGCTCATGAGACTCTCCAGACGAGAAATGGGGAGTACGCATTTACTGCGACCGTGCGGGACCGACTCGCAATCGACTCCGGATTGCTCCGGAAAAAAACCCGCCCCTTCCAGGGCGGGCGTTCGATTGGCTTATGGTTTGTGCGCCGGCGCGATCACTTCTTTGCGCCCTGCAGCGCAACCACGAGGACCTGGATCTTCGCCTCAATCCCATAGCCGAGGTTGAGAGGCACTTCGGACAGGGTGTTGGCCTCCTTGATGTGGCTCTCCAGTTTCACCATTTCCGACTCGACCATCAGGTTCTTGCCCTTGAGGGTCTTGCTGACCTCGGCCGGGCCGATCGAGCCGTAGAGGTGGTTCTCCTCGTTGGCCGCGGCCTCGATGGTGAGGCTGGTGAGCCGGCTGATCTGCTCGGCCAGCACCTTGAGGTCGGCGATCCGAGACTCCTTGGCCTTCTGAACCTTGATCTTGTAGCGATCGAGCAGTTTGAGGTTGTGCTCGGTCGGGACGATGGCGAGGCTGTTCGGCAACAGGTAGTTGCGGGCGTAGCCGGGCTTGACCTCGACGAGGTCGCCCTGCTTGCCGAGGTGAGTCACGTCCTCGACGAGCACGACCAGGGTGCCGCCGTGCGCGCCCTTCTTGACCTGCTGCCGGACCCGCACCTTCTTGGCGGGCGGCTTCTTCGCGGCGGGCTGCTTGGCCTTGTCGGCCTTCTTGGTTGCGGTCTTGGCCATCGGAGGAAGCCTTCGGGGTCAACGGCGGGCCGGGGTCGGCCCGCCTCGGTTACGTTGAGTTTAAAACGGGATGTCGCCTTCGGGCTCGCCGCCGGCGTCGTCCAGGTCGTTGGCCGGCGGCCGGCTCGGGGCGCGGTTGCGGTTATCGTAGCCGCCGCGGGCCGGCGGGGCACCGCCACCCGTCTCGCCGCCGGCGTAGTCGCCACCGCCACCACCGCCGCCCGGCGCCTTGTCCAGGAACTCCAGTCCATCTACCACGATCTTGTGCTTGGAACGCTTCTGCCCAGGGTTGTTCTTGTCTTCCCAGGTGTCGTACTGGAGCCGCCCCTCAATATAGAGTTGCGACCCCTTCTGACAGAACCGCGAGATCAGGTCCACCAGGTTGCGGCGGGCGTCCGGGTAGGCGAACGCCTCGCAGTCGATGTACAGCGGGTTCGGGTCGTTCTCCCACTGGCCGGTCTGCGGGTTCTTTTTGCTGCGGCCGACGGCGAACCGGAACTTGATCACGGTGCTGCCGGAGTTCGGCAGGGTCCGGGGCGGCTCCGGATTGTCCGTCAGCCGGCCGATCAGCATCACCTTGTTCAACGAAGCCATTGTTGCCTCCCGGTGGCCGCCGCTAGGGGTTGGTACGTTCAGCTAGAGGTCTGTCGGTTAGGCGTCCACCACCCCTAACGATACGTAAGCCCCAGCGGGCGACGCAAGCTCGGTAGCCTTACTCCGGCTTCTCGGCGGCCGGCTCGCGGCGGGGTCGGCGGCCGCCGGTCGCGGCTGTCACAGCCTCGCCCTCCGGCAGGTTCTCGCTGAGCGTCGGGTTGACGTCCATCGGGGCCGTCTCCTCCTGCATCCCGCGCAGCGCGAACGCCGTGCCGTGGTCGTTGCGGGCCACGTCCATGACCGCCTCCGACCACTTCGGATCGACGTGGATGGTCATGTACCGCAGGATCGCCTCGTTGAGCTTCAGATCCCGGTCCAGGTCGTGCTGCTTGGTGCTCTCCATCCGGTAGTAGACGATGTGGTAGGCGCCCTTCTTCTGCTTCTTGATCGGGTATGACAGCTTGCGGTCGTCCCACTGCCGCTCGACCTCGACCTGCCCGCCGTGCTTCTCGATGCTGGCGTGCAGGTGGCCGCGGACCGCGTCCGGGTCGGCGGAGAGCTTGTTGGAGTCCATCAGGAACAGCGTCTCGTACAGTTCGACCGGCATCGTTTCCTCGGCCGGGGATACCCGGCGGTCTGGTCACCTCGGTTCGGCGGGCCGGCGGGCCCGTCCGACCCCTCCCACCGCGGGAGGGGAGCGACTGCGGCTCGCGGCGAGCCCGGAGGGCTTGCCGCTAACCGGTGGTCTGGTCGTCCGTCTTCTCTTCCGTCTCTCGCTTCTTCTTGTCTCGTCGCTCGTCGCTCGTCCCTCGTCGCTTCGGTTCCTCCGGGCCGTTCGCCCGGTTCATGCACGCTTCGATCCCCTGCCGGACCCACACCAGCGCCGCCTCGGCGGCCTTGGCGATCGCGTCCTCGACGGCGAGGCGCTCGCCCGGCTTGAACCGCGAGAGCACGTGGTCCACCGCGTCGCCCGGGGCCGGCTGCCCGACGCCGATCCGCAGCCGCGGGTACTCGTCGGTGCCGAGTTGCTGCTGGATGTCCCGCAGCCCGTTCTGCCCGCCGTGGCTCCCCTTCGCCCGGGCCCGCAGCTTGCCCAGCGGCAGGTTGAAGTCGTCGCTGACCACCAGCAGGTCCGCGGGCGAGAGCTTGTAGAAGTCCACCACCTGTCGGACGGCCCGCCCGCTCAGGTTCATGAACGTCTCGGGCTTCACCAGCAGGACCGCCTCGCCCCCCTCCTTGGCCTCGGCGACCAGCGCCTGGAACCGGGAGCGGAACGGGCCGACGCTCGGTGCGGCGGCCAGGTAGTCGATCACCCCGAACCCGACGTTGTGGCGGGTGCCGGCGTACTTCGGGCCGGGGTTGCCCAGGCCGACGATGACTTTCATTCGTCATTCGTCATTCGTCATTCGTCATTCGTGGATCATCATCGGCCTGTTGACCCACGACCGTGTGCCGGGTCTGGCGAATGACGAATGACGAATGACGAATGACGAATGACGGTTCTACTCCTCCTCTTCGCCTTCCTTCGGCTTCTTGGCGGTGAGCACTTCCGGCTCGGCGGCGCCGACCTCGGTCGGGGCGACGACGGCCTCGGCGCCCGGCAGCTTGAGCTGCACGACCACCGCCTCGGGGGCCTCCAGCACAGCCACTCCTTCCGGGATGGCCAGCTCCCGGACGTGGATCGGCTCGCCCAGCGTCAGGTTCGTGATGTCGATGCGGATCGCCTCGGGGATCTTGCCCAGCTCGCACTCGATGTGCAGGCGGTGCAGCGGCTGGTCGAGGACGCCGCCGCCGGTGGACTTCGGGGCACCCTTGAGTTCGACCGGGATGATGACCTTGACCTTCTCGGTCAGGTCGCGGCGCTCGAAGTCGACGTGGACCATGTCCTTGCCGAGGTGGTCCCACTGGAGTTCTTTGATGAGTACCGTGTCGGTGGCGCCGTCGAGGGTCAGGGCGAACGTCCGGGCGTGCAGCACGCGGATGGCCCGGTCCAGGTCCTCGGCCTTGACGGCGAGGTGGGCGACAGGCTGCTTGTGGCCGTAGACGACGCCGGGGACGAGTCCCTGTTTGCGGAGCTTGGCGGCGGCGCGGCTGCCGGTGGTGGTCCGCGGCTGGGCGGTGAGCTTGGCGATTTCGGCCATGGCGACCTCGGGGGCGGCTACTCTCGCGGGGATGTGTCCCGCTACCCTCGCGGCCCCGTCCGGGGTGGAAAAGCAAGCAGCGCGGCCGGGTGGGCCGCACTGCGAGGCTCGTACAGAGCAGAGGGAAATTATGGAGCGCCCGGTCGGGGCCGACAAGGGGCCGGCGGAAAAACCGTTACGGCTTCGGCGGCTCCTTCTTGTCTTCCCTGACTACGACTCGCAAAATCCGCTCCCAGCCGTCGGAGCCGGTGACCGTCAACTCGCTCACGCCCGCCTTCAGCCCGGTGATCAGCAGTCGGTTGGCGTCCGCAGGATCGACCGCCGTTCGGGCGACTCCTTCCCGCTTGCAGACTGCATCCTTGATCGCCACGTTGTTCGGGAGTTGGAACGGGCTTGTCTCCCCCTTCGTCAGCAGGACGACATCGCCTTCGTGGACGGCGACGACGATTTGCTCCGCGCCTCCGCCGGCATCTATCAACCGCAACTCGGTGACCCCCGGCTTCAGGCCGGTGATCAGCACCCGGGTCGGGTCGGTCGGGTCGAGCCTCACCCCGGCGATCTCGGCACGGTGAACGAACATCTCCAGGATCGGCTTGGTCGCCTTGGTATCGAACCTGCGCGTCTGGGCGGACGGGATCACGACCGCCTCGACCCGATCGGCGGGAGGCACCTCGACCGGTTTCGCCGGCTTGTCTCCCCCACTCGCCTTCTTCGGCGGCGGGTTGGAGGGCTGAGGCGCCGCGATGGCGGGTGCGGGGTATCGAGCCAATGCCGCGAGCGTGATCGCGCCGAGGAGGACGATCACCGCCACCCCTGCGGTCGCCTTCTTGATCCAGAACATGCGGAGGACTCCTTCGGTCAGGCGGGCCACGGCCGGGGAGGCCGCGGCCGACAGAGACGCGATCTGAAGGGCGGCTGCCGATCGGACGGCAGCCGCCGAGAGTTCCACCGAGGGCATCCCCACCGCGGCGACCGCCAGCGCCGCCGCCAGGTCGCGGCCGGACAGGCGAACGCGGAGCTTCGCCAGCC
This sequence comes from Fimbriiglobus sp., assembly GCA_035539575.1. Lineage (GTDB taxonomy): Bacteria > Planctomycetota > Planctomycetia > Gemmatales > Gemmataceae > DASSAT01. Next base: position 4,796 of record DATLIF010000085.1, read on the forward strand.
CCCGCGACACCAGCGATGAGACGGTCCCCTCGGCACAGCGGAGTCGCCCGGCCGCCTCCCGGTGGGTCAGCCCCTCCAGGCAGCACAGCACCAGCGCCGCGCGATACCGTTCGGGTAGCGCCAGC
>DATLIF010000086.1:0-11193 GCA_035539575.1 Fimbriiglobus sp.
GAGGGGACCGGCACGAAGCGAATCACCGACGGCGACCACCTCGACGCCTGGCCGGCGTGGTCATCCGACGGCAAGCGGCTGGCGTTCGTCTCCAACCGGACCGGCGATTACGACGTATGGTTGGTCAACGCCGACGGCACCGGGCCGCGGAACCTGACCGCGAACCCGGCCCGGGACACGTCCCCCGCGTGGTCGCCGGACGGCAAGAAGCTGGCGTTCGTCTCCACCCGCGACGGCGGGTCCGACGTGTACGTCGTCGAGGTGAAGTGACCGCCATGTCCGCCGACCGAGACGCCCTCCTGCGGGCCGTTTGCGACGCCCCGGACGACGACCTGCCGCGGCTGGTGTTCGCCGATTGGCTCGACGAACACGGCGAGGCGAAGCGCGCCGAGTTCGTCCGCGTCTCCTGCGAACTCGAACAGACCGAGGAGTTCAGCCCCCGGTGGCGGGCGCTTGGCGAGCGGGCGTTGAAGCTCCTCGGCCCGAACCGGGAGAAGTGGTCGAAGGAACTGGCCGACCGCAAGTTGCTCAACGTCGAGTTCCGCCGTGGGTTCGTGAACGAGGTCACGGTCTACTCCAAGCGGTTCGTGACCGACGCCGCGGACCTGCTGTCGCTCGCCCCGATCCTCCGGCTCAAGCTCGCGGACCTGAGCGCCGCCCGGGGAAACGTCCCGCTCGGCGACGTGCTGGCCCGCCCGGAGATGGCCCGGCTGCGGGGGCTGGACCTGTCGAACTCCAAACTCTCGGACTCGTCGGTGAGCCAGGTCGCCGCCTGTGAGCGTCTGCGCGGGCTGCGGGAGTTGGTGCTCGGTGCCTCGGAGTTGACCGGCGACGCCTGCCGCGCGCTGATGCGGTCGGAGAACCTGGCCGGGCTGACCCACCTGACGCTGGCCGTCCCGTTCGAGACCAACGCGGAGGGCAACGAACTGGCCGCCGAGCTGGCCGCCGAGCCGGGCCTGCGGCGGATCACCCGACTCAGCCTGCGCGGGTGCCAGGTCGGCCCGGCCGGGGCGAAGGCGCTGGCCGGGTCGCCGCACGCGGCCGGGCTGCGGTATCTCGCCGTCTCAGGCGGCGGATACTCGGCCGAGACACGCCTCGGGCCGAAGGGTATGCAGGCTCTGGCCCGGTCGGAGAACCTGGCCTCGCTGACCGCGCTGGTCGTCACGGGTCAGGAGGTCGGCCTGGGCGGGGTGCAGGCGCTGGCCGACTCGCCGCACCTGGCCGGCCTGCGGCACCTCGACCTGTCCGGCAACCCGCTCACCCCGGCGATGGTCGCGGCATTCGTCGGGGCGAAGGGGTTTGGGAAGCTCGTGTCGCTCGGACTCCGCCACGACGGTGCAGGCAGCGAGCGGGCCGCGTTCAAGGCACGATTCCCGGACGCGGTCATCGTGTTCGAGTGAGATACGCCCGGAAGGGAATCGCGGGCGTGTCGTGTCGGGTGAGTCGAGACCCGACGGATATGCGATCAGAGTTCACCGAGCGCGAACCAGACCGCCACGCCGAACGCACCGACGACAACGGCCGGTGTCGCGACGCCGCATGCGATGGCCAGTCGGAACCCCGTCCGGGCTTCGGAATCGCCCGCCGCGTCACACTCGCCGAGCCCGGTCATCGACGCGAAGGTGTTGCACATGGCTGCGAACACGGCCGGCAGCGACAGAATCCAGAACGCATACGTGGCCTCTACCGGCATCTCCGGCCCGAACAGCCGATTCAGTATTCTATCCGTGTCCGGGGGATACCCGGTTCGCTCCCAGATCAGTCCGACCGCAGCGGCAGACGCCCCAATCGCAAGTGCTGCGACACCAATCCGGTGGCATCGGCGGGCGTAGCTTGCGAGTCGGAAGTCGCCGGGCATCAGTCGTCGTCCGCGTGCGGGAGGGGGCTGGTCACGTCGCCGGCCTGGTAGCGGTCGAGTTGCCGCTTGTAGTGGTGGTTGCGACGGTCGGCGGCGGCCAGCTCTCGCATCAGCTTCAGCGCCTGGTCCCGCTCGCCACGGCGGAAGTGGACCTCGGCCAGAGCCTCCTTGTGCGACCGCAGTTCCGGGTCCAGTTCCACCGCCTTCTTCGCGTGAGCGAGCGCCGCGTCCAGCTCCCGCCGGCAGCCGGCCGCGAGCCACGCCGCCATATACCGCGCCCACCCGCTGTTGGGGTGCTGCTCGATGACCGTCCCGTAGGCGCCCCACGCCCGCCCGAACAACTCGTCCGCCTCCTTCTTGTGGCCCAGGCGGTCGAGTTCCGGGACCAGCGCGATGACCAGGTCCGCGTGGCCCGGCATCACGTCCAGGCATTCCTTCGCCAGCGCGACCGCCTCGTCCGACTTGCCGGCGGCCAGCAACTCGCGGGCGGCGTAACCGCGCAGGCCAAGCGGGACCGTCAGGTATGCGGACCCCTCTACGTACCCGACGCCGTAATTGCGGAGCAGGTGGTGGAGCGCCCGCCGGTTCGCCGCGGCCGCGCCTTCGAAGTCCTTCACGAGAACCGAGGCGCGGGCAACCTGGTTCCAGACGTTTCCGATGTAGGACTCCGCGACCCACCCCGCCTCGCGGGCCAGGACTCGCTCGCGCGCCGCGTCGGTCGTGGCCCCGCGGATGACGAGTTCTTCCAGGAACCGGCCACGCAGCCGGGCGTTGCCGAGCGCAACCCAGTGTGCCAGCTCGGTTCGCCGACGGCCCTCCTTCTCGTCGCCGGCTTTCTGAAGTGCCCGGCCGGACAGGTATAGGAGGACCGGGTTGTCCGGGGACTTCCGCCAGCCCTGCTCCAGCCGCGCGGCCGCGTCCTTGTGCCGTCCCTGTTCGCTCAGCAGGTCGCCCAGCTCGACCCAGAACCGGAACCGCTCGTCGATCCCGAAGATCCACCCCCGGCTGCCAGCAGCGTACTGGCGGGATGTCCGGGCCTCATCGTCGTCGGTCGCCCTGGCCATCCGATCGGCGACCGTGGCCAGCGCCGCGATCGCGTCGTCCGCCCGTCCGGCGGCCCGGTAAGCGGCGGACAGCGCGAGGGCTCGATTCGCATGCCAGTCGTCCGCCTGCCCGTCGGTTGCGTCCACCGACGGGGCGGCCCCGGCCGCGGCCTTCTCCGCGTGCATGAGGTCCGCCGCGTCGCCGGTCCCCGTCAGCAGCGACCGGACCCGCTTCATGGTCGTTCCGGGCGGCTCGCCGGCCGGCTTCGCCCGCCGCAGCGAACGCCACCAGAACTTGGCAGCGTCGGCGTCGGCCTCGAAGATCACCTCGAACGGGTCCTGCGAAACGCTTCCCCGCCGCCGGCCGCCGCTCTGCTCCTCGGCGAACGCCAGCGCCTGGCCGAAGTGCTCGCACGCCAGGTCGTACCGCCCGCTGCGGACCTCGGCCCGGACGAGCTGGTTGAGCACCGAGCTATCCCCGCCCGTGATCCGCTCGGCGATCTGGCCGAAGACCTGCGCGGCGGCGTCCCGTTCGCCGAGTTGAGCCAGCAGCCGGCCCTTGCGGGTCGCGTAGAGCTGCCGCAGGTCGGCCGCGTCCAGCCCGGACGCCTCGTCGAACTTCTCGGCGGTGACCAGGTCGAGCGCGTCGCGGAACTGGAGTCGGGCGGCCAGCATGTCGGCCAGGATGTGCGGGGCGTTGTGCCGGACCTTCAGCCGGTCGATCCCCTCCAGCGGGCGGTGGTTGAGCATCAGGGCGACGGTGGCCTCGTCCAGCCCGTCGGTGTTGGACGGCTCGCCGAGATCAGCGTCCTTCTGGCGGTCGGCCACCTCGTCCGCCTCCCGCGCGCGGCCGGCCATGCGGAGGCGGAAAATCTTCAGCCCGTCGGCGCTGTTGGCCCGGGGAACCCGCCGCTCGAGCAGGTCGGCCCACGCCCCGAGGTCTTCCAGCAGCGACTCATAGAGGTTCGGGGGCGACCCGCCGAACCGCTCGACCGCGGGGATCTTGCCGGCCTCGTCCAGCGCTTTCGCGGTGGCCTTCGCGCGGTCCGTCTCGCCGGCCACCCGGTAGACAAACACCAGCGCCCGGGCCGCCGCCTCTCCGGCCGGGCCGCCGGCGGACCGCGCCGCCTCCAGCGCCCGCGCCGCCGGCTTCGCCCGGCCCCGCAGGTGCAGGAACACCGCGTAGTCGTTCAGCCCCGTGTCCGACGGCCCCAGCGCGTTCAGCGCCAGCAGGGCCTCCGCCCGGTCCGGCTTGCCGGCGAGTAGCAGCCCCGGCACCTGCTGCCGCAGTGACCCGGCCAGGTGGTCGAACACCGCGACCCGGCTCTCCGGCGGCAGCTCCTTCGACAGGAGCGACCGCAGTGTCGGCACCGCCGGATCGCCGAGTTTCAGGAGTGCGGAGACGGACGCGAGTTGCTTATCGGGGATGCCGCTGCGGAACTCGCGGATCTGCTGGCGGACGTCGGGCGGCGTGTCAGGGAAGAGGCCCCAATCGAACTTGTCGAGGACTTCTCTCGCCCGCCGGGCGATCTCGGCGTCGGGGCTGTTGACCGCCCGGGTGAGGGCCGGCCGGGCTCGCTCGCCGAGCGCCCACAGCTCGCGGGTGGCCTTCTCGCGGACGGTGTACAGCGGGCTGCCGAGGTCCCGGACCAATTGCTCGGGGGTCGGGTCGGCGGCGAACGCGACCAGTGCAGCGAGGTGGACCAGTCCGGTCACGGCCGGGCTCCTGTCCCGCGGGCGGGGTGGGTCGGTCCGTGCATCGTATCCCGCGGCGGGAACCGTGGGCAAGAGCGGTGCGTGTAACGAAGAGAGCCCGCGGACCGGGGTCCGCGGGCTTCCTGGGCGATTCGTTCGGTCAACTTACTTGCCGCGACGCATCCGGCGGACCAGCCCGACCAGCGGCAGACCCAGCCCGGCCAGCGCCAGGGTGGCCGGCTCCGGCACGCCCGGAGGCGGAGGCGAATCCGGGTCGCCGGTCGGGATCAGGGTGGTGGTGATGTTCCGGTCCACCAGCCCGTCCGAGCTGCGGTTGGTCTCGGCGGTGAAGAAGTCCTCCTTGGTCTCGTCGTACTTCGAGTACGCCCAGAAGTTCCCCAGCCCGATCTGGCCGCTCGGGACGGTCGGACCGGTGTAGGTGAAGGTCAGGTTGTCCTGATCGGCGGCGTCGTCCGGGTCCAACAGGCCGGGGGTCGCCCCGGTCTTGTTGACCGACACGACCCACCCTTCCGGGGCCGACTCCCCACCGGGGACGTACCCGTTGAAGTCGTAGATGGTGAAATAGTTGCCCGACTGAAGCTTCATGTCAGTCGGCAGCACAATCGCGTACGTCCACCGGAAGTTGCCGCCTTCCGGAGTGATCGTGACGCTGATGGGCAGCAGCCCGGCCTGGGCCTGCGACCCGATTGCCACGGCGGCCACGGCGGCCGCGAACATCCTAGCGATCCAAGTCCGACGAATCATCCGGTCATCCCTCCGTGCTGAAAGGCGACTACCCTGGGCGCGGGCGGCGGCCGGGTGAAGGGCCCGGTCCGCCAATCCTGACCCGGGGCCCGCCTCTTCCCTCTCCGTCGATCGGCGGGACCCGTGTCGTCAACAGGGCCGGCAAGATAGGCCGGCCCGCCGGGGGTGTCAACCTCAGGTGGTTGCGCACCCCCGGTGGCTCCTCACTTCCGTCGGCGCAGCCGGCGGACCAGTCCGACCAGCGGCAGACCCAGCCCGGCCAGTGCCAGGGTGGTCGGCTCCGGCACCCCCGGCGGCGGCTCCGCCGTCGGGACCGGGACGGTGGTCGGGGTGATGTTGCTATCCACCAGCCCGTCAGACGTCCGGTGCGTCCGGGCGGTGAACACAGACTCGGTCGCGGTGCCGTACTCCGAGACGGCCCAGAAGTTCCCCAGCCCGACCTGCCCGGACGCAACGTCCGGACCGGTGTACCGCCAGGTCAAGTTCGGCAACTCGGGGTGGTCGTCCGGCCTGACGCCGGTCGGCGTGCTGCCGGTGTTGCTACTGGTGAATTCCCAGTCGCCCGGCTGGCTATTGCTGCCGGCGACCAGCCCGGCGAAGTCGTAGATGGTGAAGTAATCCCCGGCCCGGATCATGGCGTCGGTCGGCAGGACGACGGCATAGGTCCACCGGTACTTGTCGGCCTCTGGGTTGATCGACACGCTGACCGGGAGCAGACCGGCCTGGGCCCCCGGGACCGATCCCGCCAGGGTAATCCCAACGGCGAGGACCGGGGCTAGGAGCGAGACACGGAACATGACCACCCTCCGTGACGGTTCGCGCAGCAGCGGCTTGGTCGTCCGGGAGGGCGAAACGGAACACCCGGACGGGCCGAAATGGTGCCCGATCCCGGCGGAGGTGTCAACCGCGGTTTGCGGCGGGGCGTCTGCCGCGGGCGGGGCGATACACGGAGCGCCACAGGGAATCAAGACCATCCACGCAGGGGTGGTGGTGGGGCACGGATTCGCGTGCATTCCAGAGTGGTGAGCGTGTTTATGCGTCCCGGAGCGCCCCACCGACGGGAACCGAGTGCTAGCCGATTGGTGGGGCCGCGTGGGTCGAGTCGCCGGGGCCGCTGATGCCCGGGCGGGCGTGGGAGGATTCCGACGAGCGCGTGCTTACGATGATGGGCTTCAACTCGCCAGTTACCACGTCCAGCACGATGCACGTCTTCGGGTTAGCCCGGAACAACGCCCCGGGGTTGGCCACCAGCGTCTTGCCGGTGCGGTGCTGCTCCCGGACGTGGGTGTGGCCGTAAAACACGTAGTCGAAGTAGTCGCAGTGTTCGAGCTGGTAGAGCTGGTGCCGTTCGTGACTGTGGACCCAGGCGACGCGCTTGCCGGCCAGCTCCAGTGCACCGAACCCGTCGTGGGCGGTGCCGCCGATCGCTTTGATGGCCGCGGTCAGCTTGGCCTTGTCCTTGTCCCAGTTGCCGAACACGAAGTGCGTCGGGAGGAGCTGGAACGCCCGCACGGTGTCGGGGGACTCGATGTCTCCGCAGTGGAGGATCAGCTCGACCCGCTGGTCGGCGAGTAGCCGAACCGCTTCGGCCACCGCCTCCAGGCGGTCGTGAGTGTCGCTGACCACGCCGATCCGCATGCCGACCTCGCCGCCGGACGGTCCGTCCCCCGCGCGGACCACCGGTGCCGCGCCGCCACGCCTGGGTTTACGATAACAAATGCGGCTGAAAGCAGGTAGATACGAGACACGGGACACGAGATACGAGAAAGAAAACTCTTACGATGTCTTCTCTCGTATCTCGTGTCCCGTGTCTCGTATCTACTTCTTGGCCGGGAACTCGACCGCGTTCACCAGTTCCAGGTCGCGGGTGCCGACCTTGGCGGCTTTCTCCTGGCGCGCCAGCACGGTCACCGCGAGCTGATCGCCGGCCGGGCCGGCCAGCAGGTAGAACGTCTGGATAACCGCCAGCCCGTCCTGCTTGCCGCGAGCCGATATCCGGTACAGCCAGCGGCCGGCGTCGGTCGGAATCGCCCCGTCAGTCAGGACCTGCTCCGGCTCCCAGCCGGGGAGCTGTCCGAGCAGCTTCTTGAACTCCTCGGGGTTGCTGTGCTGGCCGGGGTCGGCCTTCTTCCAGGTGGTCACGGTCGCCTGGGCGACGAATTCGCCCTTCTCCAGCAACCGGATCACCAGGTGGTCGCGGGTGCGGCCGACGACGTGCCAGTCCCGCGGGTAGGTGAACTGGTAGCGGCCGTCCGGGTCGGCGTAACGCAGCAGCGTCGCCAGTTCCGGCACCTTGCCGTCGGCCGGCACCTTCGCGCGAGCGTCAGCGGACAGCTCCTTCGGCTCCTCGGCCAGCGGGGTGCGCTTCACGGCGATCGTCGCCTTGACCTCGGACGCCGGGCTGGCCGGTCCTTGACCACGGTCGTCGGTCTGCTCCCAGGTCAGCTCGACCAGTCGCTTCGCGGCGAGGTCGTACTTGCCCTTCGCGGAGACGGTCAGCTTCGCGTGCGCCCCCGCCTCGATCCCCTCGGCCGGGCCAGTGATTTCGAACAGCGCGACGCCGTCTTTCACCTCGACCAGCTTGCCGACGAGTGCGGCCTTGATGAGCCCGCCGAACAGGCAGGCGTGCTGCGTGGCCTCCGGGCCGACGGTCCAGGTGTCGCCGGGCTTCAACTCCTTGCCGGGCAACAGGGCCGGGATGCAGAGCGTGTCGAAGTGCTCGGCGACCAGTTCCAGCTCCTCGCGGTAGAGCGGCCCGTCCGGGCTGAAGTGCTGCGACCCCTCCGCGGTGCGCTGCGCGACGACGAGCCGACGGTCGGCGGATAGCTCGCGCTTGTTGCGGTCGGAGCCGGCCTCGGACTCGGACGACGCGGACTGGTAATGCCGCAGCGATCGGCCGACGCCGCCGCGGGCGTCGGCCGAGTCCACACGCTCCAGGAAAGTGTGCGCCGCCTTTGCCTTCAGCGGGATCGCCTCGAGCTTGCCCTCGCGATCGACCTTCATCTTGCCGTCAACGGACAGGGTGATCTCGTAGCGGAAGCAGTCGCCCGGCTTGACCTCCTCGGAGAGGTTGACCTGGGCGAACGCGGGGCCGCCAGCAACCAGCAGCGCGAACAGGCCCACCCAGCGGCGGAGACGGAGCGTCATGTCGGACCCTCGTGAGAACGAGTTTCGTGGCGGGCAGATAGCCACAACCAGGCTGACCCGTCAAGGGAGGGGTGTATGACGGGAGTGTCGGGGTTTTGGGCAGTCAGGCGATCAGGCGATCAGGCAATCACACACGCCAACTGATCGCCTGACTCGGGGCCGGTCCTGTGAGGTAGGGTTGTAAAGTACGGCAGCACGAGCAATTCCGGCGAATCGGTGCGTCGGCAGTCGAATGAGCGGTCGGCGCGGGCGAATAGCCTCTCTTACCCACACCCCTTCGGAGGCGATTTCGGTCATGGGCGCTACGCGGACGTTCCCGACGGTCCGGCTCGTCAACGGGTCTACCGGCGACCCGGTGCTGTATCTCGCCGACCCGGCGACCGGGACCGCATTGCTGTTCGACGGCGGGGACAACTGCGCACTGACCCGCGACGAGCTTGGCGCCCTGGAGGCGGTATTCGTCACGCACCACCACGTCGATCACTTCGTCGGGCTGGACCGGATCGTTCGGGCGAACACCGACCGCGACAAGACGCTGCACCTGTTCGGCCCGGAGCACACGATCCGGCGAGTATGGGATCGGGTGCGGAGCTACGAGTACCCGTTCTTCCCGTTCATGAAGCTGCGGCTGCGGGTCCACGAGCTGTTGCCGGGGCGGATGCGAATCGGGGAGATGTCGTGCGAGGAGCGCTGGGCGGAGCCGACAGTTAGCGAACTTCCGTGGACGGGCCGCGTCTGTTACGAGGCGGACCGCCTGCGGGTGGAGGCGGTGCCGGTGGACCACACGGTGCCGTGCTGGGCGTATGCCCTGGTCGAGAGGGTCGGCCGGTCGCGGCGGGTGGAGGTGGCGTTCGTCACGGACACCTGCTGGTCGGCCGCGGTGCGGCCGGAGTTGGTGAAACTCTGCCGGGGGGCCGAGCGGCTGTACTGCGACAGCTTCTACGCGAGCGCCCAGGCTGAGCAGGCGGCGAAGCACCGGCACATGATGGCCCCGCAAGCGGCCGATCTGGCGAAGCGGGCGAAGGTCGGGGAGATGGTGCTGATGCACTTCTCGACGCGATACGCCGGGGCATACGAGCAGTTGGTTGAGGAGGCGCGGGCGGTGTTCCCGCGGGTAACGGCGGATTTGTCGCCCCAAGGGGGTGTCCGGTAATAGCCAGGGGTGGAGCGCAGCGCAACCCCTGGACTTTGCCCGACACAACCCGCCGTAACCCGAAGGGGTGACCCGCCCCCGCGGGTCACCCCTTCGGGTTACGGCGCAATAATCACCGGTCTGACCAGGGGTTTCACCCCTGGCTATTACCGGACGCCCCGTTGGGGCGACAGAAAGACGCTTGCGAGGTTGCCCATGTCCGAGTCCGAACTGCAGAAGCTGATCGCGGTCCCGGAGCCGCCGGCCGACGAGCCGTCGCCGGCGAAGTCCGACCTCGCGCCGGACCAGGCGCTCGAGCTGGTGCGTGCCGGCAAGGTCGTCGAGAACGCCCGCGTCAAGCGGCTGAAGCTCCGAGGCGACTTCGAGCAGCCAGTTCGGTTCCGCAACTGCGTCCTCGTCCAGTGCGAGTTCGACGGCGCCGTCTTTCGGCAGGACGTGGCGTTCGTTGCCTGCACCCTGGACCGTCCGACGTTCTCGAAGCCGAGCACGTTCGAGAAGAACCTCGACCTCGGGCACTCGGTCGTCAACAAGGCGATCGTCTCCCGGCTCACGGTCCGGGGGAAGTTGACCGCCCCGCACGCGGAGTTCCGCGGGCGGCTGACGGTCGCCGACTGCGAGTTCGGGCAGGGGGTGTCGTTCTGGGAGGCGAAGTTCGCCACCTGGGTGGACTTCTCCCGCTGCGAGTTCCGCGACGTCGCCGACTTCCGGTCGGTGCAATGCGACCAGGGGTTCGTACTTACCAAGTGCGTTTTCCTGGGGGACTTCCTGTTCCGCGGCTCGTGCGTGGAGAAGAAGTTCCAGGCCGACGGGTCGCGGTTCGAGAAGCTGCTGGACCTCTCGAAGGCGAAGCTGCACGACTACGTCTACCTGGAGGCCATCGAGCCGGGGCCGGCGCAGTCGTTCGCGTTCCTCAACGCGGTGGCCGAGCGCATCCGCGTGCGGCCGGAGCAGGTCGAGGGCCGGCTCGACAGCGAGGCGGCCGGCCGGCACGAGGAGGCGATGCAGGAGTACGGCCTCTTGAAGCGCTGCTACCAGGCTCTCCACCGCTTCGACTCGGAGGACTGGGCGTTCTACCGGTTCAAGGTGAACCAGCGGAAGGCGAAGCCGCTGAGCTGGGCGCGGCCGTGGACGGTGTGGCGGGCGTTCGGGGACTGGCTGTTCCTGGACGTCGGCTGCGGGTACGGGACCAGCCCGATCCGGGCGGTGCGGATGGCGCTGGTCATCATCCTCGGGTTCGCCGCGCTGTACGCGACGAACGTGGAGATGTTCTACGCCGAGAAGCGGCCGTACCCGGACCTGCCCGTGACCGACCCGGCCAACCGCGTGATGATCGGACTCATCACCAGTGTGTCGGTGTTCACCAGCGGGATGGGCGGCATCCGCGAGATCGCCCAGGGGTGGATGAACGTCCCGGTCATGGTCGAGTCGATCATGGGGACGCTGCTGTTCGGGCTGTTCATCGTGGCGTTCAGCCGGAAGGTCATCCGGTGAGCGCCCGCCCACGGAGCGCGGTCCGTGGGCGTTGTTCGTCC